>JAZKXQ010000217.1:0-4010 GCA_045611725.1 Oscillospiraceae bacterium | reverse complement strand
TATGGCTCTTTCAGGTAAGATTTCCAATAGCGATTATAAAGTTTATACTGTTCTTGGAGATGGTGAAATACAGGAGGGTCAGGTTTGGGAGGCTGCTATGTTTGCTGCTCATAACAAGCTCGACAACCTTGTTGCAATAGTAGATAACAATAATCTTCAGATTGATGGCTCAATTGATGAAGTATGTTCTCCTTATCCGATTACAGATAAGTTTG
The DNA here is from genome assembly GCA_045611725.1 of Oscillospiraceae bacterium. Lineage (GTDB taxonomy): Bacteria > Bacillota > Clostridia > Oscillospirales > Ruminococcaceae > UBA5884. The sequence continues at coordinate 3,795 of JAZKXQ010000217.1, read as the reverse complement.
AGGCTTTCGGCTGGTATGTAATTACTATGGACGCTCACGATTTTGATGACATTGAAAGAGCTTTCAGTGAGGCTGAAAAGATAAATGGTAAGCCTGTTGTAATCATTCAGAAAAGTATTAAGGGTAAAGGTATTTCATTTATGGAAAATCAGTGTTCGTGGCACGGTACTGCTCCTAATAAGGAACAGTATGAACAGGCTATGCAGGAACTTAATGCTACATTAAATGAACTGGAGGGCAGATAATTATGTCAGACGTAATCAAAAAAGCCACAAGAGAAAGTTATGGCGAGGCTCTTACTGAACTTGCTGAAAAATATGAAAATCTTGTAGTCCTTGACGCAGACCTTGCGGCAGCTACAAAAACAGGTATATTCAAGAAAAAATATCCTGAAAGATTTTTTGACTGTGGAATTGCTGAAGCTAATATGATGGGTGTTGCTGCTGGTCTTGCTGCAACAGGAAAAATACCTTTTGCAAGTTCATTCGCTATGTTTGCCGCAGGAAGAGCATTTGAAATAGTAAGAAATTCAATAGGCTATCCTCATCTTAATGTAAAGATAGGTGCTACTCACGCAGGTATATCAGTAGGTGAAGATGGTGCAACTCATCAGTGCAATGAAGATATTGCCCTTATGAGAACTATTCCTGGAATGACAATTATCAATCCGGCTGACCACATTGAAGCTAAACAGGCTGTTGAAGCTGCTATTCTCCATAATGGCCCTGTTTATCTGCGTTTCGGCAGACTTGCAGCTCCTGTTTTCAATGACGAAAATTATAAATTTGAACTCGGCAAAGGCGTAACACTTAAAGATGGAAACGATGTTACAATAGTTGCTACAGGTCTTATGGTTAATGAATCTCTTGAGGCTGCAAAAATTCTTGAAGCAGAGGGAATAAATACAAGAGTTATAAATATCCATACAATAAAGCCTCTTGATAAGGAAATTATCTGCAAGGCTGCGAGAGAAACAGGCTTGATTGTTACTGCTGAAGAACATAGTGTAATAGGCGGTCTTGGTTCGGCAGTAAGTGAGGCTGTTACTGAATGTTGTCCTGTACCTGTAATAAAAATCGGTGTAAATGATGAGTACGGATACAGTGGACCAGCAGTTGAACTTCTCAAGAAATTCGGTCTTTGCAGTGAAAATATTGCTGATAAGACAAGAGAAGCACTCAAATTAAAAAAATAAAATAAAAAAGGTGAAACAGCATATGAACTTCATCATATGCTGTTTTTGAATACAGGTGGAATATTATGAAAATTATTAAAAGCTTTATATCACTTATACTTATGGTTTCAATATTTACAAGCTGTGAAATGGTTGATACAAGCGATGATTTGATTGTAGGAAACTATACAACTTCAAGTGAAACAACTTTTGAAACAGAAGCTCCACAGACTCAGGAGGTTATTCAGACAACTGAAAATCTTTCTGATGACAGTCAGGAATGGGAACTCCGTGAACTTTTGCTGTATTCAGTGGAAAATTCAATGTATACAGATACTTATGCACACGATGGAAGTCAGATTACATTGATTGTTCCGTCAGTTACATATTCATACAGGGAAATGTTCAATTTCCTTAAAGAAAATGAATATATGAAGAAAAATTATACTCTTGCTGAAACAAGCCGTGATAACAGTGTATATGCACCTTTTGAAAATAATGGTCAACACGCAAATGCATCAATTGAAAAGGTTATATGTGGTCAGAAAATAGATGAAATTTCTAATGCTGATAAGGTTATGTATTCTGATATTCTCATATCAGTAGGGCAGGAATACAATACATATAATAAACCAAATTACTTTTCAGTGGTAGTAAATTCAAAATCTATTACAAAAGAACTTCAGACAATGCTTTATGAACTTCTTTCTGCACAGGTAGGAACTGAAATTGCTGAATATGCAGTATATGCAGAAACTTTGCTTGATGATGTAAGTGAATTTGACCTTGTTGATAAAATCCCAACATCAGATGGCAGAGGAAACCTTATAATAAAACGTACAATAAGCGATGTAGGTCTTGTTCTCGAACTCGATTTTCAGGATTCAAGTGAATTTGATGAAACAAGATATGCATATTTTGATGACACTTATGAAACAATTTATAATGATAGCCGTGTAACTCTTGCAGATATTTTTGGAGGAAATTTCGGAGGAAATGACCCATCAGTCGATACAAAATTCTTCAATAAGTTTATGGAAACAGGTGGAAGAAGTGACATAATGTTCAATCAGGCTGTAAAAAATCGAATGTCAACAATAATTACAGAGGGTACAAATAAAATTTACAGAAATTATCAATTTAATATTGACCTTACAAAAGGTTGTAATATGGCTTTGTCAGAATCTCCATACTTTAACTGTAATATCACAGCTTATTTTGATAGCCGTGAAAATAATAATTATGTTAAGGGTGAGGGAAGCTTTATTGCAGGGTATACAGATGTAAATCTTTGCAGTGAAGATGAGGCATATGCTGAGCTTGTCGATGTTGCAAGAGAAAAAATTGATTGTCTTTTCCCATATATAAGCACAAATGGTATGGAATATAAGAATTTCTATCGCAAGGCTTATGATATTCACGATTCATATACTGCAACATCAATTCAAGTCCCTGTAAATACTGATATACATATAACTCTTGGAATAAAATATGTTGAGGAAATGGACGCAGATGGGAATATAAAAGAAACGAATATACCTCTATATTATTATTCAAAGGTAACATTTTCTTTAAGTTGATATTATATACAATCAGAAGAAAAATGACAAAGCAAATTTTTAACAGATTAAAAAGGTGAAAATATGAAATTAAATGAAGTTCTTAACAAAACGGAATATATAAATCTTATGGAAAATATTCCTTATAAGCCTATGCTTATAACATTCGGAGGAAGTTATGCATATGGTACAAATAATGAAAACAGTGATATTGATATAAGAGGTATTCTTCATATGTCAGAAAGTATGCTTTTGGGCAATGAAACATATGAACAGTTTGAGGATAGGAAAACGGATACCATTCTTTATAGTTTCAATAAAATTTTCAGTCTGCTTATTTCCTGCAATCCGAATACTATCGAAATTTTAGGCTGTAATCAGTATTATGCAGATGAATGTGGAAAAATGTTGCTTGATAATTATAAGCTTTTCTTATCAAAAAAGGCAATATATACTTTCGGAGGATATGCAGAGGCTCAACTTCATAGATTAAAAAATGCACTTGCAAATGATGCATATGATTATTCTGAAAGGCAGGAGCATATAACCAATGTTATAAATAATGTTATAGATACATTTAATTCCCGTTATAAGCACTGGAACGGATATGCACATTGTTATATGGATAATGAAAGTCAGATTTGTCTTAAAATAAACGCTGATATGAAAATTTCAGAGCTTAATCATATCCTTAATGAATTACACAATGTTTCCTCAAGCTTTAATAAGCTGAATAACAGAAATCATAAAAAAGATGACCAGCATTTATGCAAACACGCTATGCATCTTATGAGGCTTTACTATATGCTTATTGATATACTTAAAGGCGAAATAAAAACATATCGTTCAGAAGAACATAATATTCTTATGGATATAAGAAACGGAAAATATATGATTAATGGAAGATTTTCAGATGAATTTTTTGAACATCTTGAGGATATAAAAAAATCAGCATCAGAAGCTGTGAAATATACCTCACTTCCTGATAGTCCTGATATGAAAAAGCTCAATGAACTTAAAATAGCTATAAACAGAATGTCGCTTGAAAAAACTGAAAGAAAT
>JAZKXQ010000216.1:0-14659 GCA_045611725.1 Oscillospiraceae bacterium | reverse complement strand
GCTCCTGTCATTGACGCTACATTAGGATTTATTATAGGCAAATCCAGACCATATGCAAGAGCCATTGTAAGAAAATTATGATTTACAAGCTCTCTGTTCGGCAATCCGAAAGAAATATTTGAAACTCCAAGAACCGTTTTAAGTCCAAGCTTATCCTTAACCATTTTCAATGCTTTAAGAGTTTCCATAACACCTTCCTGTTCAGCAGAGGCTGTAAGAGTAAGACAATCTATAAAAATATCCTGTTTTGGAATACCATATTCAATAGCCTTTTTCATAATCTTTTCAGCTATTGCAAAGCGTTCTTCAGCCTTTTTCGGAATACCATTCTTATCAAGAGTAAGACCTACAACACAAGCTCCGTATTTCTTTACAAGAGGAAGTATTCTTTCAAGAGATTCTTCTTCTCCGTTTACTGAATTTACTATAGGCTTTCCGTTGTAAACTCTCAAAGCAGATTCAAGTACTTCCGGAATTGTGGAGTCTATCTGCAATGGAGTATCTGTAATTCCCTGAATAGCCTTTATAGTCCTAATCATCATATCCTTTTCGTCAATATCGGGAAGACCTACATTGACATCAAGTATATCAGCACCTGCGTGAATCTGTTCAACAGCCTGATTAAGAATATAATCCATATCATTATTTATAAGAGCCTGTTTAAAAAGCTTTTTGCCTGTAGGATTTATACGTTCACCAATAATTCTCGGTTCATCTACAACAACTGTTGATGATGATGAACATATTGCAGGAGGAATTTCATAGAATTTTCTTGAATGTTTCTTATCGGAAAGCTTTGATTTTACAGCTTTTATATATTCTGGAGTTGTACCGCAACAGCCTCCGAAAAATCTTACTCCCATATCAGCAAGGTCACTCATATAATCAGCAAACTGTTCGGGAGTTACGTCATAAAGATTTGTTACAGGGTCTGGAAGTCCTGCATTAGGCTTTACTATTATCGGAATATCCGTCCATTTCATCATTTCCTCAACTATAGGAGCAAATTCCTTAGGTCCTAAAGAGCAGTTTATACCAATAGCGTCAACTCCAAGCCCTGTAAGAGTGAGAGCCATTGAGGATACTGAACAGCCTGTGAATGTACGCAGATTTTCTTCAAAGGTCATTGTACATAATACAGGTTTATCGGAATTTTCCTTAGCTGCAAGAACACCAGCCTTTACCTCAAGCAAGTCTGTCATAGTTTCAAAAACTATAATATCAGCGTCTTTTCCAGCGATAATCTGTTCTTTGAAAATATCATAAGCTTCCTCAAAGGAAAGTGTTCCGGTAGGTTCAAGAAGCTTACCTATAGGGCCAATGTCAAGGGCTACCTTACATTCTGTACCTTTACAGGATTTTTTGGCATTTTCAATAGCTTTTGGGATTATATCATTAACTGAATATTTGCTGTGTTCAAGCTTATACCTGTTAGCTCCGAATGTGTTTGCATAAATTATATCAGAACCTGCATTTATATAAGACTTATGTATATCAATTATAAGCTGTGGATTGGTTATATTCAGTTCCTCAGGTATTCCACCTATTTCAAGACCAGATGTCTGAAGCATAGTACCCATAGCACCATCAAGGAATATAAAATTAAAAAGTTTATCATAATTATTCACAATGTTCACCATTCTTTCTGTACTGACAGGTTTTATTCATATTACAGGTTATACAACCTCTTTTTTTATAATTTACAGGAGTTTCTGAAAGTCCTATAACAGCAGTAACCGATTTTTTTGGAGTAAGTATATTTGAAGATGTTACACAAAGTCCTATGCGTTTTTGAGCATCGAGGACATCAAGAAAATCCGATTGAATATCGATTGGAAAATCTCCATATCCTGCACTGTAACGCCAGGTATGAAAATACTGAGGAAATTTCTGATGAATTTCCTTTTCTACTTCATCACAAAGCTGTTCTGTGCATACGCTTGACATACTGTCAAGTATAATAGCTTCTGTCATATTACTTATCTGGGAATTTCTTATAAGCTTATCAGTATCTGATGAGAGTGTAACGCACATTAATACAGCCTTTGAGCAGTTTTCAAGATGGTTTTTTATATCATTTCCTTTGAGGATAAGATTAGAACCATTAATACATACTCCTGTTTCCGAAAATGAAATATCAAATATCTTGTAAGTATACTTTGGTTTTATTACTGACAGCAGTTTTTTCTCGCAGTTATCCATAATTGCAGAAATATTTTCATCAGGAGAATTATTGCCGTATCTTAAATATCTGAGGACTTCCTGTCTGTTTACTGATGTTATGGTAATCAATAAAACTCACTCACTTTCACAAATTAACGAACGCAGTCGAGGGGCTGAAAGCCCCTGCCGTTCTGCAAGAACGGCGTTTCCTCCTTCGGAGGAAACCGACTGCGTTCTCTTTTTTTAATTCTTGATTATACTTTAAGCAAACCCGAAACTGCCTCGCTTATTTTTCTTGCTATGTATGGATTATTCATAGTATAAAGATGTATTCCATCAACTCCGTGAGATATAAGGTCAACTATCTGGTCAACAGCATAAGCAATACCTGCATCTCTTAAAGCTTCCGGGTGATTTTCATATCTCTGCATAACTCTGCTGAATTTTGCAGGAAGACTTGCACCACATAATGAAACCATTCTTTCAATCTGCTTTTTATTTGTAACAGGCATAATTCCTGCCTCAATCGGAACATCTATCCCTGCAATTCTTACTTTTTCCTCAAATTCATAGAATGACTTGTTATCAAAGAAAAGCTGTGAAATGAGATGGTCAGCACCTGCGTCAACCTTCTTTTTAAGATTTTTTATATCTTCAACCATATTTTCGGCTTCTCCGTGACATTCAGGATAACAAGCTCCCGCAATGTCAAAATCGCCATTCTGCTTTATAAATTCAACAAGTTCACTTGCATATTTAAATTCTCTCTTAGGCTCGATATTTGGGTTAATATCTCCTCTTAAAGCAAGAATATTTTCAATTCCGTGATTTTTAAAATCTTCAAGAATATTCTTTACTTCATCTTTTGTAAAATTGATACAGGGAAGATGTGCAACGGATTCAATGCCATACTTGTTTTTTATTGCAGATGCTATATCACAGGTTGACGCTCCTGGAGTATTTCCTCCTGCACCATATGTAACGCTGATGAAATCAGGCTTTAAATCGTTAAGCTGTTCAAGAGTGTTATATATTGTATCAACAGATGAATCTTTCTTAGGTGGAAATATTTCAAATGAGAATACAGTTTTATTCTCTGAAAACATATCTTTTATCTTCATTTTTTTACTCTCCTTTTATATATTAATCTATACTCCAGTCTATTTCTTCCATACCATTGTTTTTAAGAAATTCATTGGTTTTTGAAAAATGCTTACAGCCGAAAAATCCATTAAAAGCAGATAATGGACTCGGGTGAGCAGATGTGAGTACAAGATGATTTGGATTTGTTATATACATAGCCTTTGCTTTGGCATTAGCTCCCCAGAGAATAAATACTATCGGTTTTTCACGTTTATTAAGCAACTGTATAACAGAATCCGTGAATTTTTCCCAGCCCATTCCTTTATGGCTGTTAGCCTGTCCTCCACGTACAGTAAGTACTGCGTTTAAAAGCAATACTCCGTTTTCAGCCCATTTGGTAAGCTCTCCGTGTTTTCCAAGATTGTCTATTCCGACATCTTCTTTTATTTCCTTGAAGATATTTACAAGTGATGGAGGCACTTTAACGCCTTTCTGCACGGAAAAGCTAAGTCCGTGTGCCTGATTTGCTCCGTGATATGGGTCCTGTCCGATAATTACAACTTTTACATCATTGTAAGCTGTATATTTCAGAGCATTGAATATATTATACATATTCGGATATATTGTTTGAGTTTTATATTCAGTAATTAAAAATTGTCTTAATTTCTGATAGTATTCTTTTTCAAATTCATCTTTGAGAAGTTCGTCCCATTCATTTTCAAGTTTAATCATTTTCTTTCCTCCCAGATAATTATTTATAATTCTCAGATTTTTAAAAAAATCTGAAAGCATTGAGGAACATTCTTCCTGTAATATTCCTCCAATGAAGTTTGGTTTATGGTTATAAGGCATTGAAAACATTTGCTGTACTGATACAACAGAACCTGCTTTATCGTCATAAGCGCCGAAACAGACATTATCAAGACGTGAATTTATAATTGCTCCACAGCACATAGGACAAGGCTCAAGCGTTACATAGAGTGAACAATTACTTAATCTCCATCTTTTCAGTTTCTGGGAAGCTTCGTATATTGCAGATATTTCGGCGTGTGAAACAGGATTAAAATCTGCTTCACGCCTGTTATAGCCTGTTCCGACTATTTCGCCGGTGGTATCATCAACTATTAATGCTCCCACGGGAACTTCGCCCATACTTCCAGCCTTATGAGCAAGTGAAAGGGCAATTTTCATATAATAAACATAATCTTTCATATAGAAAATTATAGCATAAATCTGTCAACAGTGCAATTAAAATTAATAATATATGTTTAAATTCAATGATTTTTTTAAATTTTATTGACAATTTTGATTAAATATGCTAATATTAATGTACATATATTTTGATTTTAAGGAGAATTTTTATGAAAATAAAAAAAATTGTTTCTGTTTTTTGTGCTTCAGCTATGTTTGTGAGTATGATTTCACTCCCAGTAGGTGCTGAAGAAAATGATATGAGAGATATTACAACAATGGAGCTTGTTCGTGATATGGGCGTAGGTATAAACCTTGGTAATACTCTTGAATCTTGTGGCGACTGGATTGCACAGTGGGGCGATGGCACTGTAAAATCCTATGAAACTGCGTGGGGAAGCCCTGAAATTACAAAGGAAATGATACAGGGATATGCTGATGAAGGCTTCGGAGTACTCCGTATACCTGTAGCGTGGACAAACCTTATGTCAACTGATGGTACATACACAATAAGTGATAAATATATGGCAAGAGTTCAGGAAATTGTTGACTGGACTATAGATGCAGGAATGTATGCTATCATAAACATTCACTATGACAATGGCTGGATTAAGGAACTTCCAAATAATAAGGAAGAACTTATGAAGAAATATACAACAATGTGGACTCAGATTGCTGATAATTTCAAGGATTACAATGATTATCTTATGTTTGAATCACAGAATGAAGAACTTGGCTGGGATACTCTCTGGAACAGATGGGGTGGAACAGAAGGCAAGGACGTTTCATATGCTCTTGTAAATGAAGTAAATCAGACTTTCGTTGATGTAATCCGTTCATCTGGTGGAAATAATGCAGAACGTCATCTTCTTATTTCCGGATACAATACAGATATTGACCTTACCTGTGATGACCTTTTTGAAATGCCTGAAGATTCAGCAGACAGATGTGCTGTATCTGTTCACTATTATACTCCTGCAGGATTTGCTATTCTTGAGGAGGACGCAGACTGGGGAAAAGCCACTTCAACCTGGGGAACAGAGCAGGATTTCGCAGAGCTTGAAAGAAATATGGGCAAGATGAAAACTACATTTATTGATAATGGAGTACCTGTAATTGTTGGTGAATATGGCTGTCCGAAGAAAAATAAAGATGCAGATTCTGTAAGACTTTTCCTTTCTTCTGTATGCGAAACAGCTTATGACAATCAGCTTTGTCCTATACTCTGGGATATTACTGATGTTCATTATGACCGTACTAACTGCGAAATGATTGACCCTGTTCTTATGGATAATTTCCTCAGCGTACTTGATGAGGAACAGCCTCCTGTTGAAACAGAGCCACCTGTTGTAACAACAGAGCCAACTACTGAAACTGAGCCTCCTGTTGTAACTACTGAACCACCTGTTGAACCAGAAATCATTGCAGGAGATATAAATTCTGACAATGTTCTTGATGTAAGAGATGTTTTATTGCTTAAATCATATATTCTCGGAAATATAGCAGCAATTGATAATGGAGATGTTAATGCTGACGGAGTTGTAACTTCAGCAGACGTGGTACTTCTTAAAAATATTGTTATCGGATAAGAAAAATTAGTAATTAATATGTTTGATTATCTCTGTAAAATATGATATAATATTATTAAAATTATAATGTTCTACGGAGGTATTAAAAAAATGAGTGAAAATTGTACACACGACTGTGGTTCTTGCAGTGAAAACTGTGCAGAGCGTGACCCTAAAAGTTTTCTTGAAAAACCACATAAAGAAAGTACTATAAAAAAAGTTATAGGTATAGTTAGTGGAAAGGGTGGAGTAGGAAAATCAATAGTTTCCTCAATGCTTGGTGTAGAAATGCAGAGAGCTGGTTTCCATTCTGCAATACTTGACGCTGATATAACAGGTCCTTCAATTCCTAAAGCATTCGGTATAAAGGAACAGGCTGAAGGAAATGAAAAAGGGCTTATGCCTATAAGAACAAAATATGGTACTGATATAATGTCAATGAATCTTCTGCTCCCATCAGATACTTCACCTGTAATATGGAGAGGCCCTGTAATTTCGGGAGTTGTAAAACAATTCTGGACAGATGTTATCTGGAAAGATGTTGATTATATGTTTGTTGATATGCCTCCTGGAACAGGCGATGTTCCTCTTACTGTTTTTCAGTCAATTCCCGTTGATGGAATTATTATCGTTGCATCTCCTCAGGAGCTTGTATCAATGATAGTTGAAAAGGCTGTTAATATGGCAATGATGATGAATATTCCTATTATTGGATTAATTGAAAATATGAGTTATCTTGAATGTCCCGATTGTAATAAGCATATAAAAATATTTGGTGAGAGCCATATTGATGAAACTGCTTCACAGTATGGAATACCTGTACTTGCAAAAATTCCTGTAAATCCTGAACTTGCACAGCTTGTTGATAATGGTAAGATTGAGGAATACAAGGGAGAATGGCTTAAAGATGCTGTTGAAACAATCAGAAAAATCTGATTTTGTCGCAATTTGATAGTTGCAGGTCAATGTTTTTTCAAAATTATTGACTTATATCTGAATATATGCTATTATATATTATAGAAGGTATTCTCAATTTTTTACAAAAATAATAATGAAAAATAAGTCAGCCAAAATCCCACTGTATGCACACGGTGGGATTAAGGCTGACCTCTTAAATAAAAAGAACGGAGTGTTAAAAAATATGACAACAAGCGTATTTCCTCTTACATTCCAGTCACATATAATTTTCTGTGCAATTGCAGTGGCATTCTTTGTATTCCAGTTTGCAAGACAGAAACACGCTTATCAGCTTCTTACTGTGTTTGCAGTCCTTGCAACTCTTCTCCTGTATGTAAATGAAAGTAAATACTTATTCTATGGAGTAGGAATATTTGAGCTTGTAATTATGATAACAATAGGGATTCTTATATCAATTGCAAAAAAGAAACAGGTAGCCGAAGAAAAAGCTATGGAGAATCAAGAAAATGAAAATAGTAATTCCTGACTGGTCAACCGTTGTATGCAGTAATGATATATCAGATGAATGTTTCAGAAAATATGGAGATATAAAGACTTATTCCCTTACACCTCAGGAACTCCTTGCTGAACGTATCGGAGATGCTGATGCTGTTCTGTGCAACAAGGTACTTATAACTTCTGAAATAATAGATAAATGCCCTAATCTTAAATATATCGGACTTTTTGCAACGGGATACAATAACATTGATATAAAAAAAGCCTCTGAAAAGGGGATTGCAGTATGCAATGCAGGAAGCTATTCAACGGACGCTGTTGCACAGCATACCTTTGCCCATATACTTGCACATTACAATAAAATTTCAAAGTATGATACATCTGTAAAAAATGGTGACTGGATAAATTCAGAAACATTTTCATATTTTCCATATCCTGTATATGAACTCAGCGGAAAAACTCTTGCAGTAATAGGATATGGAAGTATCGGAAAAAAAGTCGCTGAAATCGGAAAAGTATTCGGTATGAATGTAATCATATCAACAAGAACTGTTCCCGAAATATGTCCTTTTGAAATTGTATCGGTTGATGAGGCCTTTGAACGTGCAGATATACTTACTCTGCATTGTCCTCTCACTGAAAAGACAAAGGGTATTGTAAATCTTGAAAGACTTCAGAAAATGAAGAAATCAGCATTACTGATAAATACCTCAAGAGGTGCGACAGTGATTGAAAAAGACCTTGCATATGCCCTTAACAATGGAATTATTGCAGGTGCAGGACTTGATGTTCTTGAATGTGAACCAATGTCGCTTGATACTCCCTTGAGAAATGCAAAAAACTGCATAATTACTCCCCATACTGCTTGGGCAGGATTTGAAACAAGAAAAAGACTGGTAGGTATCGCTGAAAGCAATCTTAAAGCCTTTATAAGCGGTACTCCACAGAATAAAATAAACTGAAACGGAGCATATTCCAAAATGTCCAGAATTTCGGAAAAAAAGAGAATTGTTATAAAACTCGGAACTTCCACACTTGCCCATTCAACAGGCAGACTCAATTTAAGACGTGTAAATAATCTTATAAAAGTACTTGCAGACCTTTATAATTCGGGCAGAGAAATAATAATAGTTTCTTCTGGTGCGATAGGTCTTGGAGTAGGAAAACTCGGAATGAAGAAAAAGCCTTCAGATACTCCCTCCAAACAGGCTGCAGCTGCTGTGGGACAGTGTGAACTTATGTATATGTATGACCAGCTTTTCGGGGAATACGGCATAACAGTAGCACAAATTCTGCTTACAAAGGCTATAATTGAGCCTGACCGTATAAAGAATGTTCAGAATACATTCTGCCGTCTGCTTGAGCTTGGAGCAATTCCGATTGTAAATGAAAATGATACTGTGGCAATAGACGAGCTTGAACTTGAAATAGGCGAAAATGATTCGCTCTCTGCAACTGTTGCGGAAATCGCAAACGCTGACCTTCTTGTAATACTTTCGGATATAGATGGTCTTTATGACAAAGACCCTCATATCAATAGTGACGCATCACTTATACCTGTAGTTACTAAGATAGACAGTTATATTGAAGATATTGCAGGAGGTGCAGGTTCATCTCTCGGAACAGGTGGTATGTCCACAAAGATAAATGCCGCAAAAATTGCTTCACAGGCAGGTATTGATATGGTCATAATGAATGGAAACAATCCCGAAAAGCTTTATGACCTCTTTGAAGATAAATCTGTAGGAACTTTGTTCCTTGCAAATAAAAATGATAAGGAGGAATAACCTTGAGTTACATTGAAGAACTCGGAAAAAAGGCTAAATCTGCCAAAAGGTCAATAGCTACAGCATCAACATTGCTTAAAAACAATGCCTTGAATACTATTGCAGAGGCACTTATTGAAAATACTGATTTGATTATCAGTGAAAATAAGATTGACCTTGAAAATGCCGTTAAAAACAATATGTCATCGGCAATGCAGGACAGACTTATGCTTAATGAAAGTCGTATCAAAGCAATTTCACAGAGCGTTAAAAAGCTTATAGCACTTGAAGATGTTATAGGCTCTGTTGAAAGCGGTGTAATCCGTCCTAATGGTCTTAAAATCTGCAAGACAAGAGTTCCGCTCGGAGTTATCGGGATTATCTTTGAATCCCGTCCTAATGTTACAGTTGATGCAGGTGCTTTATGCCTTAAAGCAGGAAATGCTGTAATCCTCAGAGGAGGAAAAGAAGCCTTCAATTCCAACAAATGCCTTGTAAACGTTATGCGTAAGGCTATTGAGAGTGTAGGACTTCCTGCCGATGTAATTCAGCTTGTTGAGGATACTTCAAGAGAATGTGCTACAGAACTTATGCAGTTGACTGAATATCTTGATGTTTTAATCCCAAGAGGTGGTGCAGGACTTATAAAGGCAGTTGTAAACAATGCCAAAGTTCCTGTAATTGAAACAGGTGCAGGAAATTGTCACATTTATGTTGATGAAAGTGCTGATATTGATATGGCTTCTGAAATCGCAGACAATGCAAAAACTCAGCGTCCATCAGTATGTAATGCAATAGAAAGCATACTTATTCACAAGAATATCGCAGAAAAATTCCTTCCTGAAATGAAAAAGAAATTTGATATGCATAATGTTGAAATCAGAGGCTGTGAAAAGACTGCTGAAATTCTCGGAGAATGTGTAATTCCTGTCACCGAGGAAGATTATGCAACAGAATACAATGATTATATAATTTCTGCAAAGGTTGTTGAAAGCATTGACGAGGCTATTGACCATATTGCAAAATACAGCACAGGTCATTCTGAATGTATCGTAACAAACAGCCTTGCAAATGCTGAAAAATTCCAGCGTGAAGTAGACGCTGCCGCTGTTTATGTAAATGCTTCCACAAGATTTACAGACGGCGAAGAATTTGGCTTTGGTGCTGAAATAGGCATATCGACTCAAAAATTGCATACAAGAGGTCCTATGGGACTTAAAGAGCTTACATCTGTCAAATACCTTGTAAATGGTAGTGGGCAGATAAGATAAAAAGATACAATGTAACGGAGATTGGAGATAACAATGGGTTATAATGATGATTTTTTTGGAAGTTCATTTAATGATGAGGACGTTAAAAATGTAAGCAGATGGGAAGTTGACAGGATTTTAAATACTGTCAGTACTCTGAAAAAAGGAAGTTCAAAAAAACATAGAATATCCGATGAAGAAATAGATAAAATTTTATCGGAAAAATTTATACCCATAATTCAGAAAGAAAATAATAAAAATAATACTATATCCGACAGTAATGAAGAAAATCTGTCGGATATAGCTGTTATTGGGGAAAATCGACATAATTCCTCCGAAACGGAGAAAAAATATTCTGAAAGCATAGAGAATATTGAGGAAAAACAGGAAGATGATGAAATTCAGAAAACTGATACACAAGCAGAAAATACCGAGGAAGCTGTAAATAGAAAGAGAAAAAAATCTTTAGGGAAAAATAATTTTTTTGTTTCATTGCTTTCATTCCTGTGCCTTGCATTATGCGTACTTCTGTGCATACTTCTTGTTTCAACAAAAAGATAGGCTATATTATCGTGAAATTTGTATAAATTAACTGATATGTTATAACTTTTATGTGTTTTGTAACAAATTTCGTTTTTTTATAAATATTTTTTGTATAATTAGTTGCAAAAATTTTTATTTTGCTTTATAATAGTTAATGAGAAATTATGATTTTTTCATTTTATGAAAGGACGTTATTTGATATGAAAGAAAAAAATCTTTTTAAACGTATCATTTCAGCTGTAGTTTCACTTTCAATGATTTCATCAGTATGCGTTCCCGCATTTGCTGATGCAGGAGAACCTCCTCCGGAAATTACTGAAGATGAATATGTTTTCCCAGACCCTGACAGTTTCAGTTATGATGATGTTGAGGTAAACTTCGCAAAGGCTCTCCAGTACTCTCTTTACTTCTATGACGCAAATAAATGTGGTGCAGGAGAAAAACATCTTGAATGGCGTGGAGATTGCCATATGGAAGATGCAGAAGTTCCATTGGTACCTGCAACTACTGAGGGTACAACTGTTAGTAAGGGTACTAATCTTTCACAGGAATTTATTGATGAACACAGGGATTTACTTGACCCCGACGGAGATGGTTATATAGATTGCAGTGGTGGTATGCACGATGCAGGTGACCACGTAAAATTCTGTCTTCCTGGAAGCTATGCAGCATCTACTGTAGGCTGGGGATATTATGAATTCCGTGACGCATATGCTGAAACAGGTCAGCAGGAACACGTTGAGGATATTCTTCACTGGTTCAATGATTTCTATATGGAACAGACTTATCTTGATGAAAATGGTAAGGTAGTCGCTTACTGTTATCAGGTTGGTGAGGGTAACAATGACCATAACTACTGGAATCCTCCGGAATTACAGGATTCTGTTCACGAAAAGGATTTTGCAAGACCTGCATATTTTGCAACAGTAGATACTCCGGCATCTGATATGTGTGCAGGTACAGCAGCATCATTGGCTATAAACTATCTTAACTTTAAGGATACAGAACCTGAATACGCTGAAGAAAGCCTTCAGAAAGCTATCGCTCTTTATGAATTTGCTGTAGAAACTCATTCAGAACTTGAGGACGGAAAAACCGTTACAAGCCTTGGATATGACGGAGGTTTCTATACTTCAAGCTATGACTATGATGAATTAGCCTGGGCTGCTGTATGGCTTTATGAATGTACTGGAAATTATGACTACATAGAGGATATTATTTCAGTGGATACTGAAAATCCTGGAGATATGGGTGCTTGTAACTATACAGGATACCTCAAGCGTATCATAGAAGATACAGGTAACTGTTGGCAGAATATCTGGGTACACTGCTGGGATACAGTATGGGGAGGAGTTTTCGCAAAACTTGCACCTATAACAAATATCTCACGTGACTGGTATATTTTCAGATGGAATCTTGAATACTGGTCAGGTCTTAATCCTGCCGAAGCAGAAGCAGCAGAATTTGAAGTTCCTGTAACTGCTCATAAGTATTTTGGCCCAGATGATACTGTATGGAATACAAAAATAACAGCAGAAGAAATAGCAAATCTTCCAGAAACAGACGGAGCGTGGCTCAAGAAAACTCCCGAAGGATTTTCAATGCTTAATGAATATGGTTCAGCAAGATATGACACAGCGGCTCAGCTTTGTGCTATGGTATATGCCAAGGAAACAGGCGATATGACATTTGCTGACTGGGCAGAGGGACAGATGGAATACATTATGGGTAAAAACCCTATGGACAGATGCTACATAGTAGGATATGCAGATAATTCAGCTAAAAATCCACATCACCGTGCATCACACGGTTCATCAACATATAGTATGGACGACCCTGTTGAACAGACTCATACTCTTTGGGGAGCTTTAGTAGGTGGCCCAGACGCTACTGACTGGCACAGAGATATTACTAAGGACTATATTTACAATGAAGTTTCTGTAGACTATAATGCAGGATTTACAGGTGCTTGTGCAGGTCTTTATGAATTTTATGGCACAGCTGATATGCTTCCGGAAGCAAACTTCCCTCCACTTGAACCTGAAAAAGATGAATTTTATATTCAGGGTCTTGTAAATCAGGAAAATACTGAAAGAACTCAGTTCTCTGTATGCCTTTACAATATGTCATCAAAGCCACCAAGATTTGATGATACTCTCAGTGCAAGATATTTTGTAGACCTCAGCGAACTTTATGCAGCAGGTCAGACTGTTGACGATGTAACAATTGAAGTTTATTATGATGAAGTTGCTGCAGGTACTAACAATGAAAAATCTGTAAAGGTAACAGGTCCATTCAAATGGAGCGATGACCCGAATGACCATACATATTATGTTGAAATGGACTGGACAGGCATAAGCTTCTATGGTACAAGAGAGCTTCAGATTGGTATTATTGTAGGTCAGGACGCTAATTATAACAGCAACTGGAATCCTAAAAATGATTATAGCCGACAGGATATAGTTATAACAGATGTTTACAGAGATTATGGTGTAACTGATAAAATTCCACTTTATCAGAATGGTAAACTCATATATGGAATTGAACCTGCTGGAAAATCCAGTGATGTTGAAGATAATCCAACTGTAACAACTCCAGGAGGAACAAATACAGAGGCTACACTCCCTGGAGATGCCAATGTTGATGGTGTTGTTGATATAAGAGATGTAACTGTTGTTAACCAGTATATCATAAAGGCATTTGAACTTACTGATGAAGGATTTGCAAATGCTGATGTAATTTATGATAATAAGGTTGATGTTTCAGACCTCGGAAAACTTAAAATGTATGTAATAAAAATGATTACATCATTATAAATTATAAAAAATTTCAGGCGTGGTGTGTAAGAGTACATATCACGCCTTAGTTTATTGTTATACTTGTACATCTATCCTATAAATTGAAATATTTTGTTTATAATGTTTGGTTGTATTTTTGCATAAAAAAGGAAAAAATTGTTTTGAAAATTTCTGTAATTTATGTTATAATCATCAACGTAAGAATTAATTGTTTTAAAGGAGATTTTTTATGAAAAAAATAATTGCATTGATTGCAAGTGTTTGTATGATGTCATCAATGGCTATAACAGTTTCAGCTACTGGAGATGAAGTTGTTAATGCTCCAGATGCAAGTGTTACTGATATTAGCGGTTTGGTAAGTGAGATAGTAGAAACACAGCCAACTGTAACAGAAGTTACTACAACAGTTGTTGAAAGTGTTGTAAATTCAGATATTACAACATTTGAAACAACCGGAACTGAAATCACTACTGACAGTGTAGCAGGTACTGATATTACAAGTGATATGACAGGTACTGAAGAAACTACAACAGAAACAACTATGGAAGTTATTGTAAATAATTCAAGAGATATTGTAGTCAGCCTTGATATTTCAGGTAGTATGGTGGGTGAACCAGCTGTTGCTATGAAAGATGCTGCTATTGAATTCTGTACTACAATGCTTAATGCAGACCCTAATGCAAAGATAGCAATTGTTTCTTTTGATAGTACATCATCAATAGATGTTGAATATACAAATGACCTTTCTGTAATAACAGATTATATAAACAACATTTATGTTGATGAATTTGGCAGAACAAATTTTACAGATTCATTTGAAGATATAAAGTTTTTACTTGAAACAGGTGAAGGTTCACGTAAAAGTGTAGTTCTTATGGCAGATG
>JAZKXQ010000215.1:0-6940 GCA_045611725.1 Oscillospiraceae bacterium | reverse complement strand
TAAGTAATTGAGAATAAGCTGTCAATTACTGTTTTTTCTAATTAATTATTGTCGATTATCAAAAAATAAGCAATAGCTTGAAAGGAGTTTTCTATGAGCAAAATTACTATTATAGGTGCAGGAAGTGTTGGTGCTACAATCGCTTATGCACTCTCAGGAAATGACATTGCGTCAGAAATAGTTCTCATTGATATTAATCAGGAAAAGGTTGAGGGCGAAGTTATGGACATTATTCAGGGTACTTGCTTCAGGTCACCTATTTCCATTGTTGCTGGTACTTATGAAGATGCAAAGGGTTCTGACATCGTTATCATTACTTCAGGTATCGCTCGTAAGCCTGGTCAGACAAGAATTGAACTGACTCAGACAAACGTTAATATACTCAAGAGCATTACACCTGAAATAACAAAGGCTTGTCCAGATGCCCTTTATATTATCGTAAGCAATCCTGTTGACATTATGACTTATGTTTTCACAAAAATTTCTGGTATTCCTGAAAACCAGATTATCGGTTCAGGTACTCTCCTTGACTCTGCAAGACTCAGATACGGTCTTTCAGAACATTACAAGGTTGCACAGAAGAATATTCACGCTTATGTATTCGGTGAACACGGTGATACTTCATTCGTTCCGTGGTCGTGTGCAAGTATCTCTGGCGTAAGCCTTGAAGAATACCGTGAAATTATGAATAATATGGGCAAGGATATTGCTGAACTTGATAAGGAAGCTATGCTTACTTATGTTCAGAAATCAGGTGGTCAGGTTATCTCAAAGAAGGGTGCTACTTTCTATGCTGTTTCAACATCAGTATGCAATCTCTGTGAAACTCTCCTTGCAGCTTCAGAATCAATAGTTGCTGTTTCAACTATGATGCACGGAGAATACGGCATTGAAGATGTATGTCTCAGTACTCTTACACTCGTGGGCCCTAATGGTGCTCAGGGCAGAATCCCTGTTAAGATGACTGATGAAGAAGTTGCTCAGCTTAAAGCAAGTGCTGACGCTCTTAAAAATGTAATTGCCCAGATTAGTCTGTAAGTAATTAAACCGGGAGGATTTACTATTATGAAATACAGTTACTATCCAGGTTGCACACTCAGAACAAAAGCTAAGACTCTTGACGCTTATGCAAGAGCTTGTGCAAAGGCTCTGGATTTTGAACTGGAAGAAATCGAAAACTGGCAGTGCTGTGGCGGTGTTTATCCGCTCGGCTCTGACGAAATCGCTTCAAAGCTTTCTTCCGTTCGTGCTCTTAATGAAGCTAAGGAAAAGGGTCAGGATTTGGTTACTCTCTGTTCTGCTTGTCATCACGTTATCAAGAGAGTCAATGATGATATGAAGAATGTTGAGGACATAAGAACAAGAGCAAATAACTATATGAATCTTGAAACTCCTTATGCAGGTGAAACAGAAGTACTCCATTTCCTTGAAGTTCTTCGTGACCGTGTAGGATTTGATAATCTCAAGAAAAAAGTTGTTAATCCGCTTAAAGGCAGAAAAATCGGTGCTTATTATGGTTGTCTGCTTCTCCGTCCAGGTAAAATTCTTGCTTTTGATAATCCTGAAAATCCAAGCATTATCGAGGATTTCATAAAGGCTATCGGTGCAACTCCGGTAATCTATCCTTATCGCAATGAATGTTGTGGCGGTTATATTTCCCTCAAGGAAAAGGATATGTCAAAGAATATGTGCGACAACATTATGGACAGTGCTTCAGGCTTCGGTGCTGAAATGCTTATAACTGCCTGTCCTTTGTGCCTGTACAATCTCAACAAGAGTGGAAATGGCAAAGTTCCTGTATACTACTTTACAGAACTTCTTGCAGAGGCTCTTGGTGTTAAGGAAGAAGTGGAGGTTGCTGAATAGTGAGTACTGCTAAAAAACAGGCGGAGCTGATTAAGGAAATCAGTGGCGTTAATCCGCTTAAATGTATGAAATGTGGAAAATGTTCTGCATCTTGTCCTTCATTCAATGAAATGGACATTAAACCTCATCAGTTTGTTTCTTATGTTGCAAATGAAAATATTGAAGCTCTTGCTGAGTCAAAATCACTTTGGAAGTGTCTTTCCTGCTTTGCTTGTGTTGAACGCTGTCCTCGTGATGTTAAACCAGGTAAGCTTGTAGATGCTGCAAGACAGCTCGTAGTTCGTCAGAAAGGTCAGAGCTATCTTTCTCCTGACGAAATTCCGGAACTTCTTGACCCGGAACTTCCTCAGCAGCTTCTCGTAAGTGCATTCAGAAGATATAGGAGGTAAGCCAGATGCAGAGAATTGGTGTATTTGTCTGCCATTGCGGAAGTAATATTGCCGCAACTGTAGATGTTAAAAAAGTTGCTGAAATGGCTCTTAAAGAACCTGGGGTAGTTCATTCAGAGGACTATCAGTATATGTGTTCTGAGGCAGGTCAGGCTAAAATAGCTGAAGCTATTAAGGAAAAAAATCTTACAGGTATAGTTGTATGTTCGTGTTCACCTCGTATGCACGAATCAACTTTCAGAAAGGCTGCTGAAAAAGCTGGTCTTAATCCTTATATGGTTGAAATCGCTAATATCCGTGAACATTGTTCGTGGATTCATAAGGATATGGAAGAAGCTACTGAAAAGGCTGTAATTCTCGCAAGAGCAGCTATTGCAAAGGTTAACCTTAATGCTCCTCTCCAGCCAGGCGAAAGCCGTGTTACAAAACGTGCTCTCGTTATCGGTGGTGGTATCGCAGGTATTCAGACTGCTCTTGATATTGCCGACGCAGGTTATGAAGTTGACATTGTTGAAAAGACTCCAAGTATCGGCGGAAGAATGTCACAGCTTGACAAGACTTTCCCGACTCTTGACTGTTCAGCTTGTATCCTCACTCCTAAAATGGTTGAGGCTTCTGCTCACGAAAAAATCAATATTTACACATACAGTGAAGTTGAAAAGGTTTCAGGCTTCGTAGGCGACTTTACTGTTGATATACGCAAAAAAGCAAGATTTGTTGATATGGATAAATGTACAGGCTGTGGTCTTTGTCAGGAAAAATGTCCTTCAAAGAGAACTCCAAGCGAATTTAACCGTGGTCTTAACAACAGAAGTGCTATATATACTCCTTTTGCTCAGGCTATCCCGAATGTTCCTGTAATTGATACAACAAGCTGTA
Organism: Oscillospiraceae bacterium; assembly: GCA_045611725.1. Taxonomy (GTDB): domain Bacteria; phylum Bacillota; class Clostridia; order Oscillospirales; family Ruminococcaceae; genus UBA5884. The sequence continues at coordinate 3,806 of JAZKXQ010000215.1, read as the reverse complement.
TCAAATTCAAGACTGGCAAGTGCGGACTCTGTTCAACTGTCTGTCAGGCAGGTGCTATCAACTATGAGCAGAAAGATGAAATCATAACAGAAAAATATGGTGCAATCGTAGTTGCTACAGGTTTCGATGTAATCAAGCTTGACAACTATGATGAATATGCATACAGTCAGAGCAAAGATGTTATCACATCTCTTGAGCTTGAACGTGTAATGAATGCTGCTGGTCCTACAAAGGGTCATCTTGAAAGACTTTCAGATGGTAAGCACCCTAAGGAAATCGTATTCATTCAGTGTGTGGGAAGCCGTTGTGCTGATGACAGAGGAAAGAGCTACTGCTCAAAGATTTGCTGTATGTATACTGCTAAACACGCAATGCTTATCCGTGATAAGTATCCAGATGTAAATGTAACTGTATTCTATATAGATGTTCGTACTCCTGGTAAGAACTTTGATGAATTCTACAGAAGAGCTGTTGAACAGTATGGTGTAAATTACATCAAGGGACAGGTTGGAAAGGTTATTCCTCAGCCTGATGGTAAACTTATGGTACAGGGCGTTGACCTTATCGATAACCGTCAGATTATGAAGGAAGCTGATATGGTTGTTCTTGCAGCCGCTATCGAGCCAAATCCAGATGTTCGTAAGATTGCAACAATGCTTACTGCAAGTATTGATACTAATAATTTCCTTACAGAAGCTCACGCAAAGCTTCGTCCAGTAGAATCACCGACAGCAGGTATATTCCTCTCAGGCGTTTGTCAGGGACCTAAGGATATTCCTGAAACTGTTGCTCAGGCTGGTGCTGCCGCTGTTAAGGCAATAGGACTTCTTGCTAAAGATAAGCTTATGACTAACCCTTGTACTGCAAAGGCTGATGAGCTTATGTGTAATGGCTGTTCAACCTGTGCAAATGTCTGCCCATATGGTGCTATAACATATGAAGTTAAACAGGTTAATGACCACGGTATCCGTGAAGACCGCAGAGTTGCAGTTGTAAACAGTGCACTCTGTCAGGGTTGTGGTGCTTGTACAGTTGCTTGTCCTTCAGGTTCTATGGACCTTCAGGGCTTCTCAAACAGACAGATTATTGCGGAGGTGGATGCAATATGCCGATAAATGAAGAATTCAGACCGAAAATAGTGGCATTCTGCTGTAACTGGTGCAGCTATGCCGGTGCTGACCTTGCAGGAAGCAGCCGTATCAGCTATCCTGCCGATGTTAAGATTATAAGAGTTCCTTGTTCTTGCCGTGTAAACCCTATGTTTATTCTCCGTGCATTTGAAAAAGGTGCTGACGGAGTTATCCTCTGTGGCTGTCACCCTGGTGACTGTCATTACAGTACAGGTAACTACTATGCAAGAAGACGTATGACACTTCTTTTCTCAATGCTTGATTATATGGGCGTTGAAAACGGACGTACCCGTGTTGAATGGGTATCAGCCGCTGAAGGTGTTAAGTTCTCTGCAACTATGAATGAATTTGTTGAAAAAATTCATTCTCTCGGTAAGAATGTGAGATTGGGGGATTTGAGATGCAGGAATTAGTTAATCGTGCAAAGGAACTCCTTGCAAATGGTACAGTTGCAAGAGTTCTCGGCTGGAAATCCGGTGACCTGCCTTATAATCCGGAACCGGCTTACTTTGAAACTGAGGAATCTCTCAAGGATTTCGTTTATAATGGATTCTGTGGTGCTAACCTCAGCAAATATATGATAGAAGCTTCAAAGCTTGAGGGAAAAACTCTTGTATGCCTCAAGCCTTGCGATACTTACAGCTTTAATCAGCTTATCAAGGAACATCGTGTTGACCGTGAAAAAGCTTATATAATAGGCGTTGGCTGTAAGGGTAAGCTCGATATTGAAAAAATCAAAAAACAGGGTATCAAAGGTATTGAAAGCATAAATGGTGCTGAAATTACTGATGAATGTGAAACTCTTGAAATAAAGACAATATATGGCAACAAGACTGTTTCATTTGCAGACGCTATGCTCGAAAGATGTCACGTTTGCAAGGGCAAAATTCATATGGTATATGATGAAACTATGTTTGATTCATATGATACTGCCGATAAGGAACGTTTTGAAGAAGTAGCTAAAATTGAAAAGATGAGTCCTGAAGAAAAATTTGCATTTTTCCAGAGTGAGCTCAGCAAATGTATCCGCTGTAATGCTTGCAGAAACGTATGTCCTGCTTGTAGCTGTCGCAAGTGCGTATTTGACAGCACTAAGTTTGACAGTGCTCAGAAGGCTAATGTTGATTCATTTGAAGAAAAAATGTTCCATATTATCCGTGCATTCCACGTTGCAGGAAGATGTACTGACTGTGGAGAATGCAGCAGAGTTTGTCCTCAGGGTATTCCGCTTCATCTCTTTAACCGTAAGTTTATCAAGGATATAAATGAACTTTATGGTGAATATCAGGCTGGTGCAGATACAGAATCAAGAGCTCCTCTTACAAACTTCACATTTGATGACGCTGAACCAAGTATTGTTGCAGAAAGGGAATAATGTATGAAAAGAATTGCTAAAGAAAATCTGTCGGCATTATTCCAGATGATTGCTGACAGTAAGGAACTTTATCTTCCTGTAAATATAAGTGGTCAGGTTAATTTTGCTGCGTGGACTGAAAATGCAGAGGTTGATTTGGACACTCTTAAAACAGTAAAATCTCCTAAGGACGCTTTTTTCCCACAGAGCGAAAATCTCTATACTTGTAACAGGGAACAGGGTAAGCTTTCCATTGAGCCTGAAGAACTCAAAAACAAGGATTTCGTAGTATTTGGTATGAAGGCTTGTGATGTTCAGGGTCTTGAAGTGCTTGACAGAGTATTTTTAAGCGAACCTGTTGACACATACTATGCTGCAAGACGTGAACACGGTATTGTTGTTGCTCTTGCTTGTAATGAACCAGAAGATTCTTGCTTCTGTAAGGTTTTCGGAATTGACTGTGCTGAACCAAAGGCTGACGTTGCAGTATGGACAATAGAAGACAGTCTTTACTGGAAGGCTCTTACTGAAAAGGGTGAGGCTCTTACAAAATCTGTTGAAAGTCTTTTGGAAGATACAGATGATGCAAAGGTTGAAGCAAAGAAGAATGAAATCCGTTCAATAGTTGAAAAGCTTCCTTATTCAGACCTCTCACTTGAGGGCTGGAACGGTGATGTTCTTACAGAAAAATTCAATTCTCCTGTATGGGAAGAATTATATAAACCGTGTCTTGCCTGTGGTACTTGTACTTTTGTATGTCCTACCTGCCAGTGCTATGATATAAAGGATTATGATACAGGTCACGGAATACAGCGTTACAGATGCTGGGATTCCTGTATGTATTCAGACTTCACTATGATGGCTCACGGAAATAACCGTAACAGCCAGATGCAGAGATTCCGTCAGAGATTTATGCATAAGCTTGTATATTTCCCTGCAAACAATGATGGTATGTATTCTTGCGTAGGCTGTGGAAGATGCGTTGACAAATGCCCATCATCATTAAATATAGTGAAAGTTGTAAAAGCCTTTCAGAAACAGGAAGGAGAAAATTAACAATGAGTGAATGTACTTGTCATAAGAATTATACTCTTGATACGCTTGTTCCGAAGATAGGCGTTATCACTGATATTCGTCAGGAAACTCCTGATGTAAAAACTTTCCGTGTAAATGCTCCTGAGGGCGGAAAACTCTTTGAACATATGCCTGGTCAGTGTGCTATGGTATGTGCTCCGGGAGTAAGCGAAGGTATGTTTTCTATAACATCTTCACCTACAAACAAGGAATATCAGGAATTCAGTATCAAAAAATGTGGTATGAAG
>JAZKXQ010000214.1:0-4129 GCA_045611725.1 Oscillospiraceae bacterium | reverse complement strand
TACCCCAGAAGCTATCACTCTCTCCTGTTTTGTCCAGGTAAGACGTGAGGTAGCGAGAATTGCTCTTGAAAAGCTTATTGCTGACGGCAGAATTCACCCTACAAGAATTGAGGAAATGGTTGATAAGGCAAGACGTGAGGTTGAGCATAAGATAAAACAGGAAGGTGAAAGAGCTATTCTTGAAACCAATGTTCACGGAATTAATCACGAACTTGTAAAGCTTATAGGACGTCTTAAATTCCGTACAAGCTACAGACAGAATGTTCTTAATCATTCAATTGAGGTTGCACAGCTTTCTGGAATACTCGCATCTGAGATTGGTGTTGACGCAAATATTGCAAGACGTGCAGGACTTCTTCACGATATAGGAAAGGCTCTTACAGCTGAAATAGAAGGTTCTCACGTTCAGATAGGCGTTGATGTATGCCGTAAGTATAAGGAAAATGCTGAAGTTATTCACGCAATTGAGGCACATCACAACGATGTTGAACCAAAAACTGTTATTGCTTGTATAGTTCAGGCTGCTGATGCTATTTCAGCGGCAAGACCTGCCGCAAGAAGTGAAAACTATGAAAGCTATATCAAGCGACTCCAGAAACTTGAGGAAATATGTTCATCATATGACGGTGTTGAAAAATGCTATGCTATTCAGGCAGGTAGAGAAATAAGAGTTATGATTTCTCCGGAAGTTGTAAATGATGAAAAAATGGTTCTTGTTGCAAGAAATATAGCTAAACAGATTGAAACTGAAATGGAATATCCAGGACAGATAAAAGTACATCTCATCAGAGAAAGCAGAGCAATAGAATATGCAAAATAATTTAGAATACCCTGCAAGAAAATTTGCAGGGTATTTTTTAAAATGACAGGAGGTTAAAAAATGCCAAAAACCATATTTAATACTACTGAAAAATCAAATTTTATTCTCAATATGAAAGAAAAAAGCGTTGATAAACTTGCATTGTGGGTACTCGGAGGAATTTGCATACTTATTACATTAAGCCAGATTCCAGCAGAATTCGGATACGGTATGACAGATTTGCCTTTTCTTGCACTTGGAATATCGGGAGTTTTTGCCGTAGTCACTGGAATTATTCTTCTTTTAAGAAAAAGAGCTGATAAAAGTGATATGGTAAGTATTATTCTTATCGCATTTCTTTTTTTATGGTCAATGATTTCATACTATACCGCATATAATCCTCAGACTGCTTTATGGGGACAGGACGGACGTTATGACGGACTTGTAACAACAATTCTTTATCTGTTTCTTTTTCTGACGGCTTGTATGATTTCATCTGACAGAATTGAAAGACTTATGGATATAATAATCGGTGCAGGAGCATTTCACAGCCTATGGGCTTTATATCAGATTTTACCTTTCGGAACTTCATATTATAAAAATCTTGATGTAATTGCTGTTGATGATGTTTATCTTACAAGTGGTCTTACGGGAAGTCCTTTTTTTTATTCAATGCTTATGACAGCAATGTTTGGAATATCAATAATAGGAGCTGTTTTTACAGAAAATAAGAAAAGAAGTGGTTTATATACTATAGCAATGGTGCTTTTTCTTGTAACATTATTTAAAACTCATACACTTTCGGCAGTAATAGGAATTATAGCTGTATATATTATTTCTGCTGTGATATGTATATGCAGTAAAAAACTAAAAACACCTGTATTTATTTTCGGTATGGTATTATTTATAATTGCGATGATAAGATTGTTTATGAATTATAAATTCTATGACGGCGGAATAGTTTGGCAGGATTCATTTTTCAGACTTGGCGTAACAGGATACTATTCTTTCAGTGCATCGGATTTTGATGTACATAATTTAAGAGAAGTTTATTCTTATCTTTGGAATGAGGCAGTTTCAGCAATAAAACAGTTTCCTTTTGTAGGTACAGGGATAGATTGTTTTTCATATACGCAATATAAAACAACTTCAATTCTCCAATATGAGCTTAATTCGATAGACAGACCATACAACGATTATCTTTTTCTTGGAGCTACAAGAGGAATACCATATCTTATCGGATATATATCATTGGTTGTATATTGTCTTGTAAGGAGTATAAAAACTGCAAAAAACAGTGACAAATGGTATTTCAAGGCTTTGCCTGTAGTAATTTCTTCATTCATACTTGTAAGTATATTTAACAACAGTTCTGTTACAGTAATGCCTTTTATGTGGATAATTCTTGGGTTATGTGTTAATAAGGATAAAGAATACAGTTAAAAATTTTCCTCTTATCTTGAGATAAGAGGATTTTTTTGTGAAAAATCAATAAAAATCACTTATATATATATATATATCACAAAAATGATTTTTTTATTGAAAAAAATTCAAAAATATGGTATAATTAATTCATAAATAAATTTATATTATGAAAGGGATTATAAAATGGGGAAAAAGATATTAAAAATATTAATTGGGTTAGCATTTTTACCTATAACATTAATTTACCTTATATGGAAAAAAACAAATTGGAATAACAAAGGTAAAATCTTGGGTACAGTTGGTGTGTTGATTTTTTTTATTATTGCAGGAGCATTTGGAAATTCTGAAGATGTTGAACAAACATCTGTAAATTCAGAATTACAGGAAACAACAACTTCAGCAACTGAAACAGAGCAAACTTCAGAACAAACTACAACGGAAACAGAAGTAACAACTGTTTGTGAAACAACAATTGTTGATGTAACAACAGTTACAATAGTTACAACTGAACTTGTTGAACCTGATGAACACAATACGACTGCGTATGTGGATTATCTTGCTCGTAAAGCCAAAGCAGACGCAAAAAAAGTTACAGATGAAGAAATTCAAGAAGCAATAGACTGGATTTTTGAAAACAAAGATAATTTATTTGCAGATAATGAAACAATGGAAAAAGCAATGTACTATGGAAATCTTCTTAATTACAAGTATAAAGGAATAGAAGAAAAATATGAAAATACAGGTTTTCAAGTATTTAAAACTATAAAATATGTTTACAGAGGTGAAGAAAAGATTGAAGATACTGTTACCTAAGATAATTTATTAGAATTGATTGATATGATTAATGAAATAAAAGGAGTAGAAGTAACAGAGTTTTTATTTTCATCTGATGAGATAGCAAGTATCTTGCAATCAACAGTAATTGATGGAAATTTTGAAAATGCAACAGTTCAATATGATGAAGAATCAGATACATATATTTGTAATATTACACAATCAGGATTAACAGCCGCAGCAATGGGAGTTATAAATGGAACAATTGAACGCTCTGAGTGGGATTATATGGTCGATACTGTAGTTAATTTTTGTGATACATTGTATACTGAACTTCAAATTTTGGATTCTGGTTCAAGCGTTGCAGTATTTTTATTAAATGATGTTAATACTGATAATACTTTGATGGGTATTCTTAATGGCGTAGTAATATATGATATAGTAGATGAGTCATTGAATTAGAATAATAAAAATTTCCTCTTATCTTAATGATAAGAGGATTTTTATTGGTAATTAAGTATAAAAATATGAAAGTTTTTTGTTTGTTTATACAAAAATAAAGAAAATAATTGAAAAAAATCATTTGATATGATATAATTTGAGTATAAATTTATTACATCTTAGGAGGACGTTAAAAATGAGTTTTTTATCTCAATTTAAAACTTATAAAGAAAAAGTAGTAAAGTTACAAGATAACTTTTCTGAAATGACAGAAGAAGCAACAAAAAGTGCATTAATTATGCCATTTTTTATGATGTTGGGATATGATGTTTTTAATCTTGAAGAATTTGTACCAGAGTATACTTGTGATGTTGCGACTAAAAAAGGCGAAAAAGTTGATTATGCAATTATGTCAGGTGGTGAACCTATAATTCTTATAGAAGTAAAAAGGACAGGATTGAAACTTCAAAAACAGCAACAAGGTCAACTATATAGATACTTTTCAACTAACAGATGTAGAATTGCAATTCTTACAAACGGAATAAATTATTTATTTTTTAGTGATATTAACTCCCCGAATGTAATGGATGATGAACCGTTTTTTTCATTTAATATACTTGAAGATGATATGTCTTTGTATATTTCATCTTTAGAACAATTTTGTAAAGAAAATTTAAATATAAAGAGTAT
>JAZKXQ010000213.1:0-5708 GCA_045611725.1 Oscillospiraceae bacterium | reverse complement strand
GTAATTGTAGTACCGATATTAGCACCCATAATGATACCAACAGCAGATGTAAGTTTAAGAACTCCTGCATTTACAAGACCTACAACTATAACAGTTGTTGCTGATGAACTTTGGATAATTGCAGTTACAACTGCACCAAGGAGTACTCCCTTAAAGATGTTATTTGTCATCTTTTCAAGGATTTTTTCCATATGTCCGCTTGATAATTTTTCAAGATTGTTTCCAAGGGTAGTCATACCATAGAGAAACAATGCGAGTCCACCGAACAAGGAAATACAGATTTTCACAATGTCGAATATTTCCATAAAATTCTCCTATTTTTTAAATTTTTTAAAATGCATATTTAAACATTTTACAATAATATTATAACATTTTTATTGTAATTTTACAACGAATGTTAAAGATTTAACATTAATTCGTTAATAATATACAATTTTTCTTTATTGGATAAATATTTTTCATAATAATTGACTTAAATGATTATTTTGTGTGTAAAATTCTTGTAAAATATGTGTAAAAACAGGGTGATTACGGGATTTCTAAAGGGTAAGCTGATTATAGTCTGCAAGATTTTTAGCAAGTCCTCCAGCAGCAGGAATTGAATTTACTCTGAACTTTGAAGCCTCATTTATCATTTCTTCATCAGCAATATAAGCATCATTAAGAATAGCTTTTGCCTTGAGAGTCATTACCTGTACTCCGAGGGTATCTCTTGCAGCCTTTTCAGAAATCATATCGGCAGTAATAAGGATAGCCTTATTGCTATTTGACCTAAGGAGAATATTTTCATCGCCTTTTATATGGAATATGGTAAGGAGTTCCTGTTTTGAACAATAAGCATTTGAAAGCTTTTTACGATTTGTTTTTGTCTGGTATGATTTAAGAGGAACTTTTGCAATTTTTCCGTTTTTATATATAAATAAAAGGTATCCCTCATAATCAACAGTATTAATCATTGAAATTACAGATTCATCTTCATCAAAGGAGAGTTTTGCAGGGATAAAATCACCCATAACACTGGCTTTTGTATTCTCAAAAAGAGAAGCCTTGGTTTTATATACCTGAAATTTATCAGTAAAGAAAAGAATATCGGCTCTGTTAGTAGTTTCATAATGAATAACTATTTCATCATTTTCCTTGAGTTTATGTTCACTGCTCATACGCAATGACTGAGGAGTAATTTTCTTAAAATACCCACTTTTTGTAAGGAAAAGATTAACGGGAGTATCTGGAATTTCAATTTCAAATTCTTCATAGGATTCATCAAACTGTTCACAGATTACAGTTTTTCTTTCTTTGTTATATTTTTTAGAAACTTCCTTGAGTTCACTTATAATAATTTTAAGAATTTTTTTGCTGTCATCTATTACAGACTTCATTTCTTCAATATCTTTTTCAAGCTCTGAAGTTTCAGCAGTACGCTTTAAAATGTATTCTTTATTGATATGACGGAGTTTTATTTCAGCAACGTATTCAGCTTGTATTTCATCAATTCCAAAGCCTGTCATAAGATTTGGAACGACCTCTGTTTCTTCTTCGGTTTCTCTTATGATTCTTATAGCCTTGTCAATATCCATAAGTATTTTTTTAAGTCCCTGAAGCAGATGGAGTTTTTCGGATTTACGGGCAAGTTCAAATTTTATACGACGTCTTACACATTCTTCTCTGAATTTTATCCATTCCGAAAGAATTTCATCAACGCCCATAACCTTAGGCATACCATTTATAAGAATGTTGAAGTTACAGGAATAATTATCCTGCAAGGGAGTGATTTTATAAAGCTTCTGCATAAGCTTATCTGGGTCAGTGCCACGTTTGAGGTCTATTGCAAGTTTAAGACCGCTTAAATCGGTTTCATCTCTTATATATGAAATTTCATTTATTTTATTCTGTTTGATAAGTTCAATAATTTTATCCATTATTGCTTCTACTGTAGTAGTGTATGGAATTTCAGTTATTTCGATACAGTTTGCTGATTTATCATAATTGTATTTGGAACGTACTTTAATACTTCCACGACCTGTTTTATAGATTTTTCGGAGTTCAGCTTCATCATAAAGCATAAAGCCACCACCTGGGAAATCAGGGCCTTTAAGAGTTGATATAATATCGTGTTCGGGATTTTTTATAAGTTCTATGCAGGTATCACATACTTCTTTAAGATTAAAAGGGCATACACTACTTGCCATTGAAACTGCAATACCTACATTTGCATTTACAAGGACAGTAGGGAATGTAGCAGGAAAGAGAGAAGGTTCAGTCATTGTATTATCATAATTGGGAACGAAATCAACAGTATCTTTATCAATATCTCTGAAAAGTTCATTGCATATAGGGTCAAGCTTAACTTCTGTATATCTTGAAGCAGCATAAGCCATATCTCTTGAATATGATTTTCCGAAATTTCCCTTTGAATCAACATAAGGGTGTAAAAGAGTTTCATTTCCTCTTGAAAGTCTTACCATAGTTTCATATATAGCACCATCTCCGTGAGGATTAAGACGCATAGTCTGACCGACTACATTGGCAGATTTTGTTTTAGCACCTGTCAGAAGTCCCATTTTATACATTGTATAAAGTAATTTTCTATGGGAGGGCTTGAAACCGTCAATTTCGGGTAAGGCTCTTGAAATAATTACACTCATCGCATAAGGCATATAATTTTTTTCAAGAGTTTCAGTAATTTTTTCATTTACAACAATTCCAGCCCCTTCTATATAAGCATCTGGAATTGTTTTTTTTGCTGATGGGATAATTTTCTTTTTAGGCATTTCGTTCTCCTTTATAATCAAAAGTATTATTTCACTTCAAAATAGGGAAACTCCTTACAGGAATTTCCCTTTAAATATTCTATAAGCTTATTTTTCGACATTCCATATAGAAACGCTTGTCCTCTGCGTGACCCATAGAAAAAGTTTTTCTCGGCAAAGCACCATCTTTTATTACAGTCGGGAAAAGTTCCTCCTTATTCATATCAGGAAGAATAAATCCTATACTGTCAGGCTTTTCAGCAAGACTGCATACAACATTTTTTCCGTGTATATAATCAATTTTTCCACCATTTTCGCTTATATATTCATCAAGGAATGATTGTAAGCTTCCTACTGTAAGATTTGAAGATGTTTTTCCGATTGAAACGGTTTTGGCCGTTTTTCCGCATACATATTCAAAAGACTGACCGTCTGAACCATCTGAAAGATTAAGCTTTTCAGTCATTTCATTTATAAGCTTTTCAGTATCAACATCAGTTACTATTCTGTGAATAGCTTCAAATTCAAGAGCAGGACTATGAAGATTTACTATTTCAGCAAGTGCATATCTTGCAGGGTGATTTGACATATCCTTATCAGGATTTTCTTTTTTAAGCTGTTCATAATATTCCTTTGCAGTAGCAAGAGAATGATTTCCATCACCCATAGCATAAAGCAAAACAGGAACATTTTCCATATTGTACTTTTTATTGAATTTTTCAGAATCTGAAAGATTATCAAGAGCAGAAATAATCTTTTCCTGCATTTCCTCATTTACAAGGTAACCTGTAATTTTACCACCATTCTGCATAAGTTCAGTTTCATAAAGCTTTTCAAAGCAGTTTTTCATATCTGCAAGAGGTTCAATAACAGTTTTCTGTTCATCATCAATAAGAATCATTATGTGAGGAAGTTCAAGAGGAGCATTACAACGTACTTTAATTCTTGGAGGTATTCTCTCAATAACAGTAGCTTCTGTAGCTCGTACCTGCGAAGTACTACCCTTGTTGTAGTCATATTCCTCAAGGTCTATCATACCGACAATACCGGCTCTTAAAATGCCATTGCTTTGTATTCTCTCAGTATAGACAAATGAATTTTTATATGTATCAAAAATATCTTTATCGAGATAATCATTCATAGTTTCGTGAATTTTCTGAATACGTTCTGAAACATCATCATCTTCAAGATATATTTCAGGAAGTATCATATTAAGCGTACTTTTTTCATTTCCAACAGTCTGATAAACCTCATTCCAGTATTCAGGCTCACTTGTGTACTGGTCACAGGCAATAACAGACCATTTATTCATATCTGTATTTTTTTTCGGAAGAATTATATCCGATGGTTTGAATGCAGTAGACATTATAAAAAATTCTCCTTTATTTTAAAATCAAAAACTGACAACATAATTTTAACATTTTAAATACCTTTTTGTCAACCTTATTATTGAAAAATCATATTTATTATGATATAATTTCAGTAATAAAATATTTTACGAAAAGGTGATTTAAAATGGCTAAGATAGCATTTTTCTGTATTCCTGCATATGGTCATACAAACCCTACAATAGAAGTAGTAAGGGAGCTTGTAAACAGAGGCAATGAAGTATGGTATTATTCATATGAGGAATTCAGAGAGAAAATTGAAAGCACGGGAGCAAAATTCATTGCGTGTAATGAATATGACAAAGAACAGAATCTTAAACCTGAAGATGCTTCGAGGGTAGGGAAGGATATAGCGTTTTCAACTCGTATTTTGGTTGATACAACTCTGGCACTTGATGATATGCTTTGCAAACATATGAAAGAGTTTCAGCCTGACTGTATAGTAGCTGATTCAATGGCAGTATGGGGAAAAGCAATAGCTATTAAATTTAATATACCATTTGTTTCCTCAACTACTACATTCGCATTTAACCAACATTCAGCAAAAATAATGAAGCAGAGCTTTTCACAGATTATTAATATGATTATCTCAATGCCAAGTGTTAATAAGGATATAAAGCGTTTGCAGGATAAAGGATATAAAATAAACAATATCCTTGATATTATACAGAATGACAATGAAACAAATACAATAGTATATACTTCAATGGAATTTCAGCCTTTTGCAGAAACTTTTTCAGATAAATATACTTTTGTAGGCCCATCTATCCGAAAATCTGATACTATTGTAGAGAAATCTTCCAAAAAGACAGTATATATTTCACTTGGAACAGTAAACAATATTCTTTTAAAATTCTATAAAAACTGCATAAAGGCATTTGAAAACAGTGATTATGAAATTATAATGTCAGTAGGAAAAAATACTGATATATCAGAACTTGGAAACATTCCGAATAATTTTACTGTTCAGAACAGCGTAAATCAGATAGATGTTCTGCAAAAAGCAGACATATTTATTACTCATTGCGGTATGAACAGTGCTAATGAGAGTATATATTATGGTGTACCTATGGTTTTATTTCCTCAGACTTCCGAGCAGGGAGGCGTTGCAAGACGTATTTCTGATTTTGATGCAGGAATATATCTTAAAAAGAATAATCCACAGAATATTCTTGAATCAGTAAATGAAATTCTTAAAAATTCTTCGTATAAACAGAATGTAATGAAAATAAGAGAAACATTTATAAAAAGTGGTGGAGCATCTCAGGCAGTAGACGCAATTTTAAAAGTTGCCAGTAACAATTAAGGATTATATTCAAAAGTATACATTTTATAACCATTAATTATAGTAGTATCTTTGTATTGGTCTATTCTTTTGAAACTGCTTCCGTAATTCATATGTATATGCCCGTGCAGGAAATATTTTGGACTGTATTTATCAAGAATTTTATTAAATGCCATAAATCCTGTATGGGGTAAATCTTTATCATCATTTATCTGAAAGGCAGGAGCGTGAGTTACAAGTATGTCAATACCGCCTTTCAGCCATATTAAGTCGGATCGTAGCCAT
>JAZKXQ010000212.1:0-4500 GCA_045611725.1 Oscillospiraceae bacterium | reverse complement strand
TTTTATTATCTACACCACCCATTTTAAAGCCGTTACCATCGCCATAGATACCATTACAGTAACCATTGTAGTTAGCCTGACAATTTACAAGAGTAACTGCACCGTGTGCTGCATAACAATCCCAGCCGTCATCACTATTATATTCTGCTATACAGCCTTCATAATAGTTACCTTCACCTGAATGGAGTTTGTTTGCAAAACCATCAGCATTTTCACCCTTAGGGTCAGCGTTATGATGTGAATAACAGTTATAGAACTTGTTATATGAACCACCATTGCAAACCTGGAAACCTGCATCTTCATTATAGCAAGATGTTACATTCTTAAATGTATTATTTGAACCTGTAATGTAAATACCATTATCAGATGCATTCTTTATAGTAACATTTTCAACTGTACTGCCATTTTCAGCGAATGTAAGACCACGTCCACTACTTCCCGAAGTAGATGAGAAATCAATTGTAGCATTGTTTTTGCCTGAAATATTAACTCCTGCAGGAACTTTTACAGTACCTGATTTAACAGTACCATTGATAATTATTGTTGTACCCTTTGAAGCTTTGCTTAAAGCTGATGAAAGTGATGTTCCACCGTTCTTAACTTCGATAGTATTTCCACTTACAGTTGATGAAGATGAGGAAGAACTACTACTTGATGAAGATGAAGAACTGCTTGATGAAGAAGATGATGTGCCGTTTGTTGTTGATTCAAATTTGAACTGCTGACAAGCATAACCATTATATGTCCACTGATTAACATTTCCACCATTATCTTTAGACCAGCCGTATATATCAACAGCCTTTGATTCTCCACTGTTCTTAGTTAAAAGACAGTATACACCATTTGAACTTTTCTTTACCTTGAATTGCTGAGCTGTAGCACCATTTGCTTCCCAGATACGAATATTAGCACCATCTGTATTAGCACCATTTTCAATATCAAGCATACGATTACTTCCCATACCACACTGAATTGTGATTACATTGTTTCCAAGGTTTTTAACATACCATTTCTGATTTTTACCACCATTACCCTGATACTGAATAACATTAGCACCATTTACGTCCTTAGCACCCGAAACATCAAGATATTTCTGACTGTTTACATTTTTAATGTAATACCAGCCATCACTGATATAATTTGAAGCAGCTGAAACATTCATCACCATTGTTGATGATGCGAGTGTTGCAAGAACACCAGCTGTTGTAAGGATTGAAGCGATACGCTTTGAAATTTTACCCATTTTAAAAACTCCTCTTATATAAAATATTTTTAAGTAATCATAAAGCTGAAACATAATCCTTTCATTTATGTCCTGCTTTATCCGACAAGATTATTTTATCATATGATGACAATAAACAAAATGATTTATAGTACTTAATTACTGATTTTTTGTATGTTTCTTGAAAAAATATAGCAATATTGCATTAAAGATAATCTGTCAAAACTTACTTGACAAGATGTTTTCCAATTGATATAATAAATTTATATTTTGGATAATTTTAAAATAAGGAGATTTTTTATATGAAAGAATGGTTTGAAACATACGAAAAATTCAGAGAAAAAACAAAAAGCTATATTAATTTCAATGAATATTTTGAAAAATCGGAGATACAGGGAAAAGAACTTGCAGTAATGAATATAGGTATATGTTCAATTCCGAGTGGAGAAATAATTGTATGTGACCCACTTGGATTTATGCTGAACAGAGTTAAACCATACATAACAAAAGTGCCTGTGGGAGAATATCAGACAGAAGTATGCGTTGTAAAGCCTGATGATTTTGACTGTGCAAGATATGCAGCAGTAAGGGTTAAATTTACAGATAAAAGAGCAGAAAAATTTTATCTCGCTATGACGGGAAATGAAAATGTTGATGAATTGTCTGAACTTGAAGAAGGTGAATTTTTCGGATTTGGTGTAGATGCAGGAATGGCTTGTGTATGTGACAAGGTTGCCTTTGAAAAATACTGTGAATTTGTAGAAGAACTTGAAAAAGACGGGGAAAATAATGTTTATGATGATTATTTTGCAGAAATGCTTGAGGAAAGTTATAAGCAAAATCCTGAATTTCAGCGTGAGGGTGGCGACTGGGTTAATTTTATAATTCCGGAAACAAATTATCATATGCCTGTATTCCAGTCCGGCTTTGGAGATGGAGTATATCCTGTTTATTTTGGATATGATGAAAACAATGAGATATGCGAAATGATAGTAAGCTTTATTGATATTGAAATGGCATACAATGAAAATGATGAAGAAGATTTTTAAATATTGATAAAAAATGCAGGGTTTATAAAAATCCTGCATTTTTTGTTATTATTGTGATAATTAATATTTTTTAGAATTTTTCATAAAACTCTTCAAATCAGAAATCAAAACCTTAAATTTTTAAAATTATCTCTTTCATTTTCCAAATATCTTGTTACATTTTCCGAAACTATTTCACGATTTTTTTGAGAAATATATTTAGGTATTCCAAAACCAAATGTTAAAGAAATTATGACAATAAAAATAATAGTTAAGTTTGTTTTTTTATTCTCCATAACACTTTCTTCATATACAGGATATATTGCTTCTTTCGGATTTTCAGGATTATATTTTATATTTATTTTCTGATTTTGTTTAAAAATTTTATCATAATTTTTCAAAGTTAATTCTGAATGATAAGCTGTATTATTATCATCAATATATTCTATATATACATATGTATTGATTTTTACCGGGCTTTTAACACCCATTGCCGGAAGTGATGTTATAGAATTTATGACATTAGCAGAAGTTTCCACCCAGTTATTATATTTATCAATATTGATATTGGAAATAAAAAAATATCCTACAATTATTTCAAATATAAATGTTATTATTATGATAATTAATATTTTTTTAGAATTTTTCATAAAACTCTCCAAATCAGACATCAATTTGCTGAATCTGGGTAATTATTTCCTTATTTCTTTCATAAAAAAGCAAATCCTTGTTATGCTTAAAGTATGACTGACAACCTTTCTTATTTACAAAATCAGCATTTTCCGGGTCTGCTGTAAGCTCTGTAACCAAAATCAAGGATTCCTGTCCATCTGAAAAAACATTATCACAGAAATCAAATACATTATCAATATGACTTATTGTCTTTTTAGTCATATCTCCAAGATTTTTCTTTTCAGCGTCAAAAATCGCTTTCATAATTGCAAATGCTTCTTCGCCGTTTTCGGGACAGCTTTTTAATACCTCTGCTGACATATTTTCAAACATTTTAACAGCTTTCTTTATTGTATAAACTTTTTCTTCGGACAATGAACCCGAATGTTTACCTGTTTCTGCTGTATTTTCCATCTTTTTGACTGTATTTAAAATTATTTTGCAGGTATTTGTTGCAGTAGTTGATAAAATTTCCTGTTTGATTTCCTTTATCTCATTAACTATTATCCTTAAAGTATTTTCAATGCCAACAGTTTTCTTTATTTCTCCTGTAAGAGCATCAAGAAGAAGTCCGAGAAGTGATAGTCTTTCATCAAATTTAGCATTTTCTGCCCTTTCTTTTACGCTTTCATCAAATTCTCCTGAAAGAATTTTATCAATCTGATAATCAGCACGATATTTATTGAAAAGGTCATAGTATATCGCAAAATTTTTAGCAATCTGCTTATTTTGAAGATACTGTTCAACAAGAGTTTCATCAACCTTGAATTTATTGTGTTCAAAAAGTTTAATCATATCTGATAAATCTATCCAGCCTCTTGCAGTAACAAAGCTTTTACCATTTAAAGATGTTTCAACGACATAAAAATCGTTTTTCTTTATCTCAAGATATGTGATTATTGCAGGGTGTACCGATTTTTTATATGCATACTCTTTCCATACCTCAAAATCAGGCTCTATGTTTATTCTTTTTAATCTGTCCCAGGTAACTATATCAAATTCTCTTACAGAATTGTTATACTCGGGAGGATTTCCAGCTGTTACAATAATCCAGCCGTCAGGGACTTTATGCTTTCCGAAAATTTTATACTGTAAAAACTGTAACATTGATGGTGCAAGAGTTTCTGAAACACAGTTTATTTCATCAAGAAAAAGTATTCCTTCCTTTGTACCATCGTTTTCAATCATTTCATATACCGATGCAATAATTTCGCTCATTGTATATTCAGAAACATCATATTCTTTTCCATTGTATGTTTTATGTACTATAAATGGAAGTCCCAAAGCACTCTGGCGTGTATGGTGCGTCATAGAGTATGAAACAATCCCTATTCCAAGCTCATTTGCTATCTGCTCCATTATGGCAGTTTTTCCTATTCCAGGAGCTCCCATAAGAAAAATTGGTCTTTGTCTTTCTGTAGGAATTACAAAATCCCCGAATTCATTCTTTGTAAAATATGACTTTACTGCATATTTAATCTGCTCTTTAGCCTCTTTAATATTCATAATTTTTTAAACTCCTTTTTAAATTTCCAAATCATCATAGTCATATCCGATATTTCTATTCTTATATTCCAT
>JAZKXQ010000211.1:0-8620 GCA_045611725.1 Oscillospiraceae bacterium | reverse complement strand
GTTATACATTCTGTCTATTGAAAGATTTGAATGTTTAGTGCCGTTTGAGAGGAATACAAAGGAATCTGTTTTCTTTATAAGTGGACAGAGTATTGCAGGAAGTGAGAAATCAGCGTCTATTATGACATCTGAAAAATCTTCGTCAGCAACAAGACTTATAAATTTTTCAAACTGATTTTCAGTAACTGCGAATACATCATTTACAGTATGGAAAGGTGGGATAAATGAAACTTTATATTCATTGTCATAAGATACAGCTCTTGAAAATGTCTTTTTAAGCTCTGAATCATCTTTTCCGAGAGAAATATCGTGGAAAATATCGCTTAAAGAAAGAGTTTCTTCTCCTGTAAAAACAGTATTTGCACTTGTGCATATTTCAAGAGGAATATACAGAATTTTTTTATTCTCATTTGCTCTGTTGACAGAAAAAGCCTTTGAGAAAACAGAACCACCTGCACCGCCTGTGCAGGAAAAGAATGTAAACAGAGATTGTTTTGATGAAACTTTTTCATTTTCATCAGTTTCATTTTCTGATTCAGACATATGGCAGTCTATAATATTCATAATTGAATTATACATATCGTTTATACTCTGATATATAAACAATGCCATTTCTCCGTTTATTATGTATGCTTCAAGAGTTTCGGAAAAATATGCACAGGCACACTTTTCCGGAAGAAGTGAATGGTCAATTTCAAACTTTTCATCTGATATAAATATATCGGCAGAATTTTTCTTTGCATATTTATAAGCGTCTTCAGATGATGAAAAACAGCTGACATCTACTCGGTCAGTCATAAATTCCCTGAAGGATTTCTGAATTTTTCCGATAAATTCCTTATCGGATAACAGAACAACTTTTATCATAATTATTCATTCCTTAATATAAAATAACGTATGTCAAACTTAATTTTACAAAGTTCAGACAAAATAATCTACATTTAATATTATCATTAAAAGGCGTCAAAGTCAACTACAATTTTTAAAAATCAGCAAAAATGCATTATAAAAAAAGTTTTTTTTGTATATTTTATACAAATGATAGTATGCGTTGGAATGTTGACAAATTTATTTTTTTATGATATAATTAAAACGATGCGGACGTGGTGGAATGGCAGACACGTTGGTCTTAGGAGCCAATGCCTTGGCGTGTGGGTTCAAGTCCCACCGTCCGCATTCTGCATATTGCCGTTTCATTTTTTGAAACGGTTTTTTGTTTATAATTACAATTTAGTTTCATATGTTCTTTTTTACTTGACTTTATGCATATTTTTGTGTAAAATATTCTTAATAGTATTGTATAATTTTAAAATAAATCAATATGCGAAAATATAAACAGAAAAATGTTAATGATATGAAATTTCTTATGGATTAGGGTGTTGAAAAATGGAAGATACAAATAAGGGATTTGATAAGCCACTGGAGATTTATGGTCTTAAATCATTACAGTTCAGACTCTCTGTTTCTCTTTTTTTAATAGTTATTTTTGCAGTCCTGTCATTCTTTGTTGCCTTTTATTCCTTTGAGGCATATTTCAGAAAAGTTAATGAAACAATCAGTACTCATTATAAACTTATAGAAGTAAGAAATGATTTTACAGAGATGAATTCTTATGCAGAGGCTTATTTTAAAACAGGCGATACAGAAAAACTTGAAATGTACAGAGATATTCAATCAGAACTGGATACCTATATCGCAAATATCAGAAATTTTGATATGGATTTTTTAAGCGATGAACACAGAACAATTTCAGACGCTGTATATACCGGCTATTTTAATTATACTACAGATATGCTGGAACTTATGAATAAAAATGATGATACTGAAACTCTGTATCAGCAATATCAGGAATACGAAACAGACCGTGAATATATAACAGTCTGTATAAACCGTCTTAATGAAACTACAACTGTTGACGCAAGACCTCTGTATGACGGTATAATACATAAAACAGTTCTTCAGAAAATTTCATTTGTAATTGTGTTTTCTATGTTCATTATTTGCTGTATCTATACCGCAGTTATTGTAATCAAGCATATTCTTAAACCGTTATTTACCATATCGCAGGTTTCAAGAGAAATATCTGTCGGAAATTTTGATTTTCCGGAAATACAGCCTATAAATAATGATTCAAATGAAATGAATACAATTATATCCTGTTTCAATAGTATAAAATCAGATATGCAGGAAATGTATCATACAAATATTAAAAATTCCAATATAGCTGAAAAACTTATTGCCGAACAGAAAAAAAATAAAAATATAGAAAATGCACTTCTTACACAGAAATATAAAAATGAAATCCTCTACCGAAAAGCAAATTATGATAATCTGACGCAGATTCTTAACAGAAATGCTTTTGAAAGCAAAGTTAAAAAATCTCTTGATGAATTTGATGGAAATTCTCTTGGTGCATTGTTTGTAATAGATGTTGATAATTTCAAATCGGTAAACGATACGCTCGGTCATCAGGGTGGAGATGAAGTTCTTAAATCTGTTGCACATTGCCTTACAAACGTTCTTTCGGAATGTGGTTTCGCAGGAAGATGGGGTGGAGATGAATTTGTAGGCTTTATAAAACAATCTCCTAATATCGATTTTATACATCAGAAAGCTTCTGATTTATGCTGTATAATGAATAAAAAATTTATGTTTAAAGGTACAATCCATAATGTTTCCATAAGCGTCGGAGTCTGTCCGATGAGAAAAAATGATGATTTGGAACAGGCGTATCAGTATGCTGATGAAATGCTCTATGATGTAAAGGAAATGGGAAGAAATAACTTTAAAATTTATATCGAAGACGCTAAAACATCAGTATTAAAAAGTAAGAAAATTTCATTGTAAAAAGGAGGGGTTTATGTGAGAGAAAATCCGATTATTCAGCAGGTTGCAAAAAGTATTGCCGAAAAATGCAATCCAATAAGAATTACTCTTGTAAGCTATAAAACAAATAACTATGAAGAACTTACAAGCTTTAAACTTGCTCTTATTGTGCAGGACGGCATTAAATCAATGCCCGAACTTGAATGTAGTCTTTATGTGGAGATTGATTCCGATATTCCGTTTGACCTCATTTTTTACAGTATTTCTGAATGGAATGAACTTCATACTCAGGAAGGCACTTTTGCCTGGAAAATAGATAATACGGGGGCTGTGCTTTATGGGTAGAGGTTACAGGGATAATGACAGCCGTCAATATGACAGATGGATGGTTTATGCTTATAATGACCTCTTTTCAGCTAAATTACTCGCCGAAGATGAACGTTGTCAGAGAAATGCTGTTTTTCATTGTCAGCAGTGTATCGAAAAGGCTCTTAAAGCATACCTTATGTTTAAACGTCACCGTCTTTATGATGGTCATAACCTTACGTGGCTGTGCAAACAGGCTATGCAGTATGACCAGAATTTTGAAAAATGGCTTGAAGAAAGTACAGCCATAAATAAATTTTATATAGAAACAAGATACCCTTCAGATATAATGATTGATATAACCACCGAAATGTTAAGTGAGCTTATAGAATCTACATCGGGTATACTTGAATTTATAACACAGCTTATACATTATGATTATATTTCTACAAGAAATTGTCATAAAAGCTGATTTGAACAAAAAGAAAAGGAGATTTAAAAAATGAAATTTTCAGGAAAACTTGCAGTGGTTCTTACTGCGTTGATTGTGTCATCATTTGCTATGACAGGTTGTAATGAGGAGAAATCAGACAATAGTGTGATAGACCATACTACAAAGGAATTATCATTGGGTGAAAATAATGATAATGAACCAAAGGCTGATAAAAAGGAAAATGTAACTGCTTCTGCTGAAATCGTTGAATGTAAAAAAGGCGAAGTTGCTGAACAGCAGGGTTTTCAGGTAAAACTTGAAAAGATTGAACAGATGGTTGCTGCCAACAAAGAAAGAATTTATATTTATGCTATATTCGATATAAAGAATACTTCTGACAACGATATAGTCGTAAACAGACTTGAACATTTCCATATTAAACCTGATGGTGAAGAACATAAACAGGAATATGTAAACTCACTTACAGCAACTGTTGAGGCTTCTAAGATTATTAAAGATGTTAAGGAATTTGATGGTCAGACAATTGCTTCAGGAAATTCAGCTAAGGGATATATTGTGTTTGAAGTTCCTGATTCAACAGATTCATTTGACCTCACATACTATCCTTTTATTTATTCTGAAACAAATGAAAACAGCATCGGTTTCAATTATAAATTAGACATTTCAGATGTCTTTGTTCACGAAGAATAAAATTACGGAAAAAGGCTGTACTCATTATAAGTACAGCTGTTTCTTTACTATATTGAAAAAGGAGGAATTTTTTTGAACCAGATACTTGTATTATGTTCAATGGTAATTTTTATCTGTATTCTGCTTAACAGAGTTTCCAATAAACTCGGAATACCAATGCTTTTAGGTTTCATTATCCTCGGTATGCTTTTCGGTTCAGATGGAATAATGAAAATCCCATTCAGTAACTATAACTTCGCAGAAAAAATATGTACAGTCGCACTTATATTTATAATGTTTTATGGTGGTTTCGGTACAAACTGGAACGAGGCACGTCCCGTAGCAGTAAAATCAATTCTTCTGTCAACTCTTGGAGTAATTTTTACATCGGGATTTACTGGATTATTCTGCTATTATTTTCTGAATATAGGCTGGGAAGAGAGTTTCCTCATCGGTGCATTGCTTGGTTCTACTGACGCAGCTTCTGTTTTTTCAATTCTGCGTTCAAAAAAGCTTAATCTGAAATATAATACAGCCTCAATGCTTGAGCTTGAAAGTGGTAGTAATGACCCTTGTGCCTATATGCTTACTGCGATAATTCTTGCAGTTATCAAGGGAGAGGCAACAGGAATTTCCCTTGCTATTATGATTTTTTCACAGCTTTTCTTCGGTATTCTGTTCGGTGTTGCCATAGCTTTAATATCCTCTTTTATTCTTAAAAAAGTAACATTTAAAACTGATGGTTTCGATACTGTTTTCGTATTCGCAATTGCTGTTATTGCCTATGCTCTGCCATCTGTTTTTGGAGGAAATGGCTATCTTAGTACATATATAGTAGGAATTATTCTCGGAAACTCGGATATTAAAAATAAAAAGACTCTCGTTCCATTTTTTGATGGACTTAATGGTCTTACTCAAATGCTTATATTCTTTCTGCTCGGACTTCTTTCATTTCCGTCCTGTCTGCCTCCTGTAATGCTTACGGCTATGTTAATCGCATTATTTCTTACATTTGTTGCACGTCCTCTTGCAGTATCTGCAATACTTCTGCCATTCAAGAGCCATCTTTCACAGATACTTATGGTTTCGTGGTCGGGACTTCGTGGAGCTGCTTCAATAGTATTTGCTGTTATGGCGAAAATGTCAGTTAATACTGAAAATGATATTTTCCATATTGTATTCTGTGTAGTTTTATTCTCAATTCTTTTTCAGGGTTCACTTATACCATTTGTATCCACAAAACTTAATATGATTGATAATAAAGCCGATGTTATGAAAACATTTACAGATTACAGTGCAGAAGTTCCGGTTCAATTTATACAATTTACAATATCTGAAAAGCATAGCTGGTGCGGAAAGAATATAAGTGAAATAACACTTCCTCCGGAAACATTACTTGTACTTCTTTTGAGAAACGGAGAGAAAATAATTCCTACGGGAAAAACTAAAATAATGCAGGACGATAAACTTATTCTTTCGGCACTTTCTCCGGAAGAAACATCGGGAGTAAATATCACTGAAAAGCAGATTTTCAAGGGAGATAAACTTGAGGGAAAAACATTATCTGAAATAAAGACAGAAAAAGATATGCTTATAATTATGATACAGCGTAACAATAAGATAATAATTCCAAATGGTTCAACAATCCTGCAGGAAAATGATATTCTTGTTATTAATCATTGTTAACAATAAATCCGACGTATTTTTTGTACGTCGGATTTTTATTTTTTAATGTCTTTCAAAATCTTTGCTATGATTTCTGACTGTTGTAGTTACTGTTTCAGCATTATTTTCATTCTGCTGTGGTGGTATCATCTGCTGATTTTCCATTTGTGGCTGGTTCTGTTCATTCATTTCCGGAGGTATCATTTCACCATTCCCATAATTTTCAAAAGGATTTTCGCCATTCATTTCGGGAGGTATCATCTCACCATTTCCATAGTTTTCAAAAGGATTTTCACCATTCATTTCCGGAGGTATCATTTCACCATTACCATAATCTCCAAATGGATTTTCACCATTCATTTCGGGCATTACAGGCTGACCGTTTTCATCAGTTTCAAAAGGTATCTGACCATTTCCATAATTACCCCAAGGATTTTCAGGCATTACAATCTCACCATTTTCATCAGTTACAAGTGGCATTTCTCCTCTGTTGCCAAAACCTCCGAAATTCTTATCACCTTTTCCGCCCATCTGACTTCCCATATCATCAAGCTTTATATTTTCATCTTTTACAAGTGCTTCTGAATTTTTCTGTTGCTCCTCCGAAGTCGATGGAATTGTTCCGTCAAGCTGTCCTTTAATACTTTCAGCTCGTTTCTTACCAAATGATTTAAGAGTATCAACAGCTGTACAGTATTCCTCATAAGTACAGAATGATTGTGGTTCTTCCTCAACATATGTATTTATTTTATTCGTTATTGTTTCAATCTTTTCATCAAAATAACCACTTTCAAAGTATTCTTTGACTATCTGGTCAAGATACTGATGATATTTTTCCTTATATTCATCAACAGCCAGTATCTGTGCTATAAGAGGTCTTTCCTCAAGAGAAACATTTGATACAGGAGTATCTATCGGGAAGTTTATAGCAGAAGTTGTATCGCCTGTAGCAAATCCTCCGAATGCAAGATTATAATCCCAGGGCAGTATTGAAAGTTTTCCATCTTTTTCATAGAGATAATAATTCTGTGCCATATTTGAAGAATAACTGTCAAGATTTACAAGTGTTGTATGTACTGCAAGGTATCTTAAAATCTGGTCAACATCGAAATATTCATCAATATTTTTACCCTCTGAAAGATTTTTAAGGGCTTCGATTACTCTCTGATAATCTTCTTCAGATGTTCTGTTGAATACAGCATTGTCAAATATTGCGGAATAACTTTCCCAGCTGTCATCGGTATAGATAAGCGAACCGCCTTTATCCTGCATACCCATCATATTCATCTGAGGCATTTTATTTCCCTGTGGGAACTGCATTGTATTTTCAGCTGATGTTTCATTATTCTGAAATTCTTCTGTTTCTGAATTTTCTGTCATATCGGCAGGAGTTGTAACCATTCCTTCAAAATTTTGAGGTGGCATCATTCCTCCACCCATTTTATCTCCGTCCATCTCCATAGATTTAACATTATAGAGGAAACCTTCGTCATTTCCGTATGTACGGTTAAGGAAACTCTTGTCATATCCTTCAAGTGCTATATATAATCCCCAGTATTCACCATTTACAGTTATATATGAATAGTTGTAAAGTGAACTGTCAACCTCCATAAATTTCATCATATCAAATGAAATATAGTCTTTCATATATGTATTATCAGAAATTACATTATTGAGTACAAGCGTATCAAGTCCATAACAGGTCTGTTCATCGACATACTTGTCAAATTTCATCTTAAAGCTGTATTTATCGCTTTCAGAATCAGCAACTGTTGAAAGGCTTGAATTTCCCTTAGGTCTTATACCAACATCTTCAATAACATTTCCATTAATATTTATATCAACATTGATATATTCTTCATCTGTCGCATTGTCAAGCATATTCTGCCATTCTGTTTCATCAACCGTTATGTCAATCGTTATTACTTCATCTCCAAAAAGTTCACTTTCATAGGTTATATTCTGAACAGCCTTTTTTACTTTTTCAACTTCAGCATTTGAAGCAACATCTGTTTTATCCGAAGTTTTTTCAGATTGAGAAATACTGTCTTCTGAAATTGTATATTCATCATAATTTTTATTAAGATAAGCTGATACTCCTGTTATAACACCAGCTGAAACAACGACTGCTGTTATTCCGGCAACTATTTTTTTATTAGCCATAAAAGCCTCCTGTTATATATTTTTCTGAATATATTATATAGTCTGTGTGTGTATATAAAATGTTTAACCTGTAAATTTATGTGACAGATTAATGAAAAATTTTTCATTAATTTTTCATCTTGAAAGTTTTTAATCAAAACTATTGACAATATTCAGTTATTATGATATAATATTTTAATGTAATAAGTGCTGTTTTAGCTCAGTCGGCAGAGCACTTCCTTGGTAAGGAAGAGGTCGGCGGTTCAAATCCGCTAAACAGCTTATCTTTTCAAATCCCAATTCTACACCGTTTGACACCTGTCGGACGGTGGTTTTTATTTATAATTAAAAAGGAGCATAAATTATGGATATTAATAATCTTTATAATGAAATAAAAGAAAAAGTTTTGTCATTCGATGAAATTTTAAATACTGGAATAAATGATGAAGATTTGGAATGGGATTTGGTTAACTGGATAGCCTTGGATTCAAAATCTGCTGAATGCTATGAAGATATGAAAAAATTCACAGGGCTTGTATATTATCTTGATGATAATGG
>JAZKXQ010000210.1:0-3320 GCA_045611725.1 Oscillospiraceae bacterium | reverse complement strand
TGTTGTATTTAAAATTATATTTCACCATAATATTATACTTGACGATTATATTAAAATGTGATATACTATAAGTACAGAATATAAATATTCTTTGTTTTCCAATTTTTAATCCTTCTTTAGACCTTTCCCAGACAACGTCTGGGAATTTTTTTATGCAAAAAGTGAACTACATTATCTGCAGTTCGCTTTTAGTTATTGTATTAGCTTTTACGATATTATATCCGTTATGTTTAAATCGCGACAATTATTTGACGATAACACTAAAACACGTTTACCTCCGTCCTTTTTGACGATATATCTTGCAAAAGTTATATCAGACATTAATCGGCAATTAGACTTAGCACACGCATCTGATAAATTAGCATCTGAATTAATCAAACAATTCCTTACATCCTCGAAGTTTTTAGGGACAGTACCGTTTCGCTTTGGTTTTTCTGCAATGCCAGTATTCTTATTATTCCATTGTTCAAACAAATAATCAGATAACCTCTTTAGAATTTCTTTTTTCTTATTGTCAGCAACCTCATTTATCATTTTATCAACGAATAAATGAATACTTGAAACCTGTTGCAGCTCGTCTTCAGCGTATGCAAGCGAACTTTCATAATCTGTTGCTAATCCGTGAAATTTGACCTTTGACATATCAAACAAAGAATTATGACACGCGTCATTTTCAGAAATAAAGAAGTGTTCATACAACCAGTAAACGACCTTGAATTCAGCTGTAATCTCACTTTTGGCAAGTCCACTACCTTTTTTTGCTTGCATCTCTGAAATCAGCTTTTTCTTAGTTTCAAAATCCTCAGGTGAAATGTCAACTGTTTTGAATGAATAATCTGTTGTGCTGATTTCTGCAACTCCATTTGCTTGAGTGGGGTCTGGAACTAATATTCCTATATGATTATTATAAAGCATTTCATAACGCAAAATAACATCTTTACGTTTTTCAGCAAGCATATTTACCGTAGGTAATACAATAGTATCGCCAGCCTTCATCTTTTGCATCAGATACCAAAATTTATCCTGATTTTTATATGACGAGGTAATAATATCAACATATATATCATCTTCATGGATAAACATATTTCGTAGTTGCATATACACGCGAGTTTTTTTATAATCGTCGGAATAAATATCAGTTGACAATTTATTGTTTTTAACATATCCGTAACCATAAATATTAGGCATTAAATCATTCCTTTCTTACCTGTTTTTTATAATTATATCACATAAAATTTAAAAAATCAAGGGTTAGCCTAAAAAAAGTTATTCGAAAGGTATTGACAAATCCGAAAATGTATGTTATTATATAAACACAGGGATAGCCTAATAAAAGATATTTATTAGATATTGCGTGGTAAGTTGTTTATTTGTTTAGGCACTGTAGAAAGGCAGAGAGTCTTGAGGGATAAAGTGAAAACCTCTTGCGGATTTAAATAATATAAAAATTAATAATGTCGTTTAAGATAATGGTCTTAAATTGTAAATCCACGCAAAAACAATTGTATGCACTGCTATATAAAAACTATGGCAGTGCATAACAGCAAAATCTAAAGAAAGGAAAAGTAGTATGAAGAAAATAATTAACGGAAAGAAGTATGACACAGAAACGGCTGTGTATATATGTGGCTATGAATTTGGAATATGTAATAATTATTCGCACATTAAAGAAAGTCTTTATCGTAAGAAAAACGGAGAATTCTTCATGTACGGTTATGGAGGACCAGGCACAAAATATAAGGTGTACAGCGGTACCAATAGTTACAGTGGTTCAGAAAAGATTGAACCGTTTACGGAATCAGAAGCCAAAGCCTTCATTGCTGATTATGGCGATGCAGAAATTTATGAAGAACTTTTCGGCGAAGTTGAAGAATAAAGAAAGGAGAAGCAGTATGAAGAAAATTATAAATGGAAAGAAGTATGATACAGAAACAGCTGCTTATATATGCGGCTATGTATTTGGTACATATAATGACCTCTTCTATAATGAAGAAAGTCTTTATCGTAAGAAAAATGGAGAATTTTTCTTTTACGGTTATGGAGGACCAGGCACAAGTTATAAATGTGAAGAAATAATCGAGCCATTTACTGAATCAGAAGCCAAAAACTTCATTGAAAAATATGGCGATGTTGAAACATATGAAGAACTTTTTGGCGAAGTTGAAGAATAAAGAAAGGAAAAGAAAGTATGAAGAAAATTATTGACGGAAAAATGTATGATACTGAAACGGCTCAGTACATTTGTGGATACAACACAGAAGACAAAAATGACCCAGATTATAAAGAGGAACATTTATATCGCAAGAAAAACGGAGAGTTTTTTGTAAAAGGTTGCGGCGGTAAAGACACTGAATACGCATATAAAGGCGGCTTGTGTGAGTATAGATACTATTGCCCCAATTTCGACTATCAAATCCGTCCTTTTGAAGAATATGAAGCAAAAGAATTCGTTGAAGCAATCGGCGATGCCGAAACATATATAAGACTTTTCGGCGAAGTTGAAGAATAAAAATTATATATTAATATAAAGCGGTATTACAATCAAATAACTTATAACAAATATTATGCAACATCTATGTTAAAACAATGATTGAATTATCATTGTTTTAACATTTAAATTAATTATTATAGAAAGGAGAGGCTATGAAAGTAATTATAAAAAACAAAATCTATGATACGGATGATTCACTATTATTATGTGGATTTCATATGGGGTTTGAGAATGACGATGAAGACTATGCTATTAAATTGTTATTCGTAACAAGGGACAGAGATTTCTTTGTTTATTACGATTTTGGGTCTCATTCAAATTTGGCTGTTACGATAGACGGAACTCGCTGTGGGTACAAATTTATTAAGCCATGCGGAGAAATTGAAGCTCAAGCTATAATGAAACTTCACGGTTCACCCAAAGTATATAAACATATTTGGGCCGATGAAGAACCCGAAAAGCCTGGATAACTATAACAAAAATTTCCAGCAATTAAAACTATTATAAATAGAAGGAGGAACGCTTATTAACAACATCACTTTAAATTTAGTCAAGGCTACGCCCGCTTTCGATGGAACTGGCGCTCTTGCATACGGACAAAATTCAAGCACATATAATATCCCCAGGGGTGTTATTTTGAATCTTGAAAAGTCAGAAAAAAATACTAATCCAATTCTGTTTATACTTACTGATGAACAGAAAAAATCAATGAGAATCAATCTGAAAATTGGGATATATAAACAGCTCTATGAAAACGGCTTTATCAACGAATTTCAGCTAAAAAAGCTAATTTCACTGAACGGTGGTGGTGACCTATGCTGAATGTAGG
>JAZKXQ010000209.1:0-9937 GCA_045611725.1 Oscillospiraceae bacterium | reverse complement strand
ATTTATCTTTTCAGATGCTCTTTTAAGGATTTCACGGTTATAAATAGGTATTCCGAGAAGTTCGGAAACTTTATGACCTATTTCCAGACCACCACTTGCATATTGTCTTTCGATAGTTATAATTCTCTTTCTGCTCATTTTGATAAACCCCTCTTTCCATTTTAAATAGATATATTTATAGTACTATTATATAATTTTTTTAAACATTTGTCAATTGTTTTTTGTTAATTTTAACTGAAAAAAATTATAGATTTTGCTATTCGCCTATCATTTTTTTGTATATGTCTGTTTTTTTATATTCTTTTGAAGTTCCAAAGAATCTGAGTTCAGTACCCATATGAAGAATTTTTGAACCATATTTAACAGCACTTCCTATATCGTGTGAAACCATTACTACGGTTATATTATTTTCTTTGTTTATACTTTGAATTACAGAATACATTTCAGCCGTTACCACAGGGTCAAGACCTGTAACAGGTTCATCAAGAATTATAAGACCTCCTGCTGCACATAAAGCCCTTGCAAGAAGAACTCTCTGCTGCTGACCACCTGACAAATCCATATATGATTTTTTTGAAATATCGCTTATTTTAAGAAGCTCCATATTTTCAAGAGCCTTTTTCTTTTCTTTCTGAGAATAAAAAGGACGTTTACCAAGCTGATTAAGACAGCCTGAAAGAACTACTTCATAAACACTCGCAGGGAAATCA
This sequence comes from Oscillospiraceae bacterium, assembly GCA_045611725.1. Lineage (GTDB taxonomy): Bacteria > Bacillota > Clostridia > Oscillospirales > Ruminococcaceae > UBA5884. Next base: position 9,227 of record JAZKXQ010000209.1, on the reverse strand, counting down.
CGCTGAATATCAGTCTGCTGAGGAAGATAACCTATTTGTTTCCTGTTTATTCCTGTATATTTTATTTCTCCCCCTGTTACTTTCATAAGTCCGAGCAGACCTTTCATAAGAGTACTTTTTCCTGAACCATTTTCCCCTACTATGCATAAATAATCACCTTTTTCAATTGAAAAGCTAACATCTTTCACTGCAGGTGTTCTATCATAATTCATACATACGTTTTCACATCTTATAAGTTCCACAAAATACCTCCGTTTACGCAGTATAATTTACTGCCTTTATAATATCCTGATTATTAAGAATATCCTCATCGATATTTATATTCTGTATAAATTTATTTTGTATAAATTCATCAACATTTTCTATGGCATTATTTACTTCAAACGACATAAAGCCTCCTGCCATAGTAGCGTGACCTCCCCCACTGCCTACTCCTTTAAGGGATTCCTGAATAACCTTCCCTGCATTAAGAACTTTAGGAATTTTAGAACGCACTGAAAATTTAAGACCATCTTTTCTTTTGCAATATACAACACTGAATACAACTACATCAAGGTCAAGTATGAAATCCGAAATCATTGCCGTCAGAGCGTCAGGACAATCAAAAGGTATTCCTGCAAATCCTATATGATTTGATATTACAACATTCTGTATAGCTGCACCATATGCTTTAAGGTCGTCTATAGTCATTCTGTTCATTGTAAGATTGTTAAGCATATCAATATCAGCTATTTTGTAAAGCATACAATACATATCTATATCAAGGTCTTTTACTCCTCTGATTAATTCATCAGTATCTATTTTTATTCCATACATAAGAGCTGTTGCAAGTTGTGAATCTATTTTTATATTTTCATTTACAAACATATTGGCTACTATTGAAGCACAAGAGCCTACAAGTCTTATATCTTTATAAAGATACTTTACCTTTATAAATGTAGGGTGATGGTCAATACAAGCAACAGTAACTCCATTACAATCTGTTACATTTGAATTGGATTTCTGAGCGTCAACAAGTATTACATAATCATCTGAAGTTATCTCCATATTACTTATATGATTCATTTTTATTCCCAAAGCTTCTATCATAAGCACAAGATTTATTTTTGAAATACTCCCATCATATATAATTTCAGATTCAATATCAAAATGTTCAAGAAATTTCTGTAATCCATAAGCACTTGCGACAGCGTCAGGGTCAGGAAAATTATGAGTTTGTATATACACCTTTTTTTTATTTTCAAGAATTTTTATAAGACGTGAAGTAAACATTAAAATCTCCTCTCATTATTCTGTTTCTGTAATAATTTCAGTTTCAGATAAAGTTTCTGAACCACCAGTTTCCACACCTGTTTCATCAGTAGTTAATACTTCATCTTCAGAATTATCATACGGATATACAAAGTATGTACATTTATAGTCATCTCCCGAAGCTATAAGTGTGAAATAATCTGAAATTACCGTTCCATTTTCAAGTTCTGAATTTGTTTTAAATACTGCAAGAGTATCCATTACTGAATCTATTTCGGTAACACCTGTTTTAAGGCATATTGTTTCATCTGAATCTCCATTAATCCATAAAACTCCATCATTCCCCTTATAAAGTCTTTGCTTTATCAGAGTTGCGAAATACTGTTCAGGCATAAGGAAAAGTTCTTCAAGAGTCTGAATTGTTGAGTCGTATGTTTCAAAGCCTTTTTCTTGAGATTTAAAGAATTTAATTCCATCTCTCATAATATATTCCTTGCCATATGTTCCTTTACCATAAAAAAGATATGATATTGCATTGTATGCTTCAATATATTTTTGGTTCGCAATATCAATAAGTTCCTTTTCCTTGTAGTCTGCTCCATTGAATTTATATATTTTTTCTGATTTTGAAGGAGTAACAAGAGAAGTCATACTTTCAAAATTCTGCATTGCATTCATATATTCATCACTGTAAGGAATAAAATTTTCATTTTCAGGCGTATATATATATATACGGCTTATTCCATCACTGAACGTTGCCTTTACATATAATTCAATAAGATTTGATGAGGTTATTCTGAATGCTTGAGTATCCGCTGAAACAACTGAAATTTCATCATTGGAACTATGTTGTTTATAGTATTCCTTAAATTTCTGTGAAATTTCTTCTTCATTCATTTCTTTTTCATAAAGTAATCTGTCAAGTGTGTAATATCTTTGAGTTGCACCATTATAAACATATGAATATATATCTCCGTCTGATTTTAAATCCGAAGTTGTTTTCCATTTTATAATTGCAGTTGCATATTTATAATTAGTAAATGTATACATAAGACATTCAACGCCCTCATTTTCTCCTTGAGAATCGTGAATTATCTTGTATGCCTTTTCAAAATTAGCAATACTTTCATTCATATTTTTTATAGCTGAATTTTCTTCTGACAATGAAAATTCTGGCAGTGTTATGTTATTATTTCCTGATTGTATACTTGTTTTTACTGATATTACAGGCAATTCACCTATAACTTCCTCTGTTTCAGATACTTCAGAAGTTTCTTCTGAAGAAACATCTCCCGTAACTCCTGTTTCAATACTTCCATCTTCTGAAAAAACATCTTCTTCAGACAATGTCAGATTGCTGTCAGATGGTGTTTCTCCCTCTTCTTTGTCACACGCACACAATGTGAATGAACTTATCAAAAGAAATATAAGAATTAATTTTCTGCCTTTCATTTATTTACTCCTTTGCTTATAGGTTTAATATCTTTATAATTATAGCACAGCAGACAAATAAAATAAAGTAAATTTTAAAAAATAAATTTTTTGTTAATAAAATGCTTGACAAAATGATAATAATGTTGTATCATATTAACTGTAATTTATAAAAGTTAATTTATGAAACAATGGCGTTTCGATTAATCAAGAGCTTCAACGTGGAAGTTATGATATAGTCGAAGTGCCTTTTTTAGTTTGTAAAAAACGTCAGTAATAATCCAAAATATTTTTTTGGATTGAACATAAGGAGGACTTTATTATGTCAGAAGAAATCAGAAATCAGAATGTAGATGAATATTTTGCCTGTGACGTCTTTAATGATGTCGTTATGAGGGACAGATTACCTAAAAATGTCTACAAAGCTGTTATGCAAACAAAAAATTTCGGTACTGCTCTTGATATTACCATAGCCGATGTAGTTGCAAATGCAATGAAAGACTGGGCAGTTGAAAAAGGTGCTACTCATTATACACACTGGTTTCAGCCTATGACAGGAATAACTGCTGAAAAGCACGACGCTTTTATTTCTCCTACTGCAAATGGTCAGATTATCCTTGAATTTTCAGGAAAAGAGCTTGTAAAAGGTGAACCCGATGCTTCTTCATTTCCATCTGGAGGCTTGAGAGCTACTTTTGAGGCAAGAGGATATACTGCCTGGGACCCTACATCAAATGTTTTTATAAAAGATAATACATTATATATTCCTACTGCATTCTGTTCATATACAGGTGAAGTTCTTGATAAGAAAACTCCATTACTTCGTTCAATGGAGGTAGTAAATGAACAGGCTTTAAGAATTTTAAGACTTTTCGGAAATACAAAAGCAACAAGAGTTACTACTACAGTAGGGCCAGAACAGGAATATTTCCTTATAGATAAAAATTTATATGACCAGCGTGAAGACCTTATTATGACAGGAAGAACTCTTTTCGGAGCAAAGCCTCCAAAGGGTCAGGAACTTGAAGACCATTATTTCGGAAACATCAAGGATAGAGTATCTGAATTTATGAAAGATTTGGATAAAGAACTCTGGAAACTTGGAATATTTGCCAAAACAAAGCATAATGAAGTTGCTCCTGCACAGCACGAACTTGCACCTATTTTCACTACTTCAAATATATCAGCCGACCAGAATCAGCTTACTATGGAGCTTATGAAAAAAATTGCTTTAAGGCATAACCTTGTATGCCTTCTCCACGAAAAGCCTTTTGCAGGTGTAAATGGTTCGGGAAAACATAACAACTGGTCAATTTCATCAAATGACGGTCAGAATCTTCTTGACCCAGGTGATACTCCTATGGAAAATCTCCAGTTCCTTACATTCCTTTGTGCAATAATAAAAGGCGTTGATGAATATGCAGACCTTCTCAGACTTTCAGCAGCAAGTGCAGGAAATGACCACAGACTCGGAGCAAATGAAGCACCTCCTGCAATAATTTCAATATTCCTCGGAGATGAACTCACCGCTGTTCTTGAAGCACTTGAACACGGTACTCCACTTAAAACATCAGACAATAACAAGGAATTTGTTATAGGCGTTGACGCACTTCCAAACTTCCCTAAAGATACAACAGACAGAAACAGAACTTCTCCTCTTGCATTTACAGGAAATAAATTTGAATTCAGAATGCTTGGTTCTGCTGATTCAATCTCCTGTACAAATGTTATTATGAATACTATTTTTGCTCAGATTATTGATGAATTTGCAACTGAGCTTGAAAATGCAAAGGATTTTGACAAGGCTCTTAAAGAATTGCTTATAAGAACTTATAAAAATCACAAAAGAGTTATATTTGACGGAAACGGCTATTCAGATGAATGGGTTAAGGAAGCAACTGAAGAAAGAGGTCTTAACAATTATGTTTCAATTGTTGACTGTATGCCACATTATACAGATGAAAAGAACGTTAAGATGTTTGAAAAATTCAAAGTCTATACAAGAACTGAAATTGCTTCAAGAACTGAAATTTTACTTGAAAACTACAGCAAGGTTATAAATATTGAAGCACTTACAATGGTTGATATGACAAGAAAACAGATTCTTCCTGCCGCTATGAGATATACAAAGGAAATATGCGACATACTCAATTCAAAAATTTCTGCAGGTCTTTCAGGTGGTGCAGAAGAAAAACTTGCATCAAGACTTGCAAATATGACATCTGTTCTTGATGAAGCAGTTGAAACTCTTGAAAATAAGCTTATAGAAACAAAATCAATAGAAGGTGCTGAAAAACTTGCAAGATACTACAGAGATGAAGTATTTATGGCAATGCAGTCACTCAGAGCCGTTGCAGATGAGCTTGAAACAATTGTTTCTGCTGATGTATGGCCTTTCCCTGTTTATTCCGATATGCTATTTAAAATCTAATCAAAATAAAACTGAATTTATGTGATACAGCTATATATAAGTTATAACCCGTGAAGTTTTTTCACGGGTTATTTTTATAATCCTATTGATAAATTGGAATTTATCAAAGTCTTTTATTTAAGATTATCAAGCTCATTTTTTATATCAACAGGTGAGCCATCAAGGAAAGTTATCTGAGCCAATTCTGTTTCAGACAAATTCTTTATAAATATACAATACTCATCTGGATATCCACCAACAAATTCCATCTTTGGTATATGAATCTGCATAGGACTTTTTATCCAAAGACAAGCTTCGTTATTCCCCCAAAACCTTGTTAATGTTAGTTTTTGGTTGTTATAGAGTACATCTTTTCCCATCATATATTTTCACCTACAAATAAAAATTTCTATTCTTCCTTCAATTTTATGTAATGTTTTTCTTCAACAATTTGAATGTTATCCGAATGTATCCATCCTCCATATCCATACTTATCAACACGATTCAATTTTAATTTATCTCCTATTTCACAGTCAGAAGTTTCAATATAATAATTTCCATCATTTTCTCGAAGTACTAAAACCCGTTCACCATCTACAATTCCATATACAGTTACAGAATAAATTTCCTCTAATTGTGACAATTCTATTATTTTAGTATAAACTCCACTACCATATTTATCTACAAACGAATCATCTATATAATTCTCATTACTTGTAATAATTATTTGATTCCCATTCATATCTCTATTGAGTTGATATTCATTGCCATTATATATAGCGTATTTTCCACTTTTTATCATACTTTTATCTCTCCAACTTCTTATTTGTAATTTTGTTTATTATAACACTATTGCTACAAAATGTCAATGATAGTTGTTTTATTATGAAAATTGTTTTTTTATACTGATATTGAAATTTTTTTCATTATATGCTATAATTAATAAAAACCATTTTTTTAAAGGAATTTTTAATATGATAAATATAAAAATAAGTAAAAATTCAGTTAATTCCACTGATAGCATACGACTTATAAAAGTTAAATATCAACAGCCTGTAGATGGAAAATACCACCCTTTTGATACAAGAGCAGAAGAAAAACATTATATTTCGGAAAATGGATTTTCTTTTCTCGGAGATATTGACACAATAACAAGACGTGAATGTATTGAAGAAATTGAAAGTCAGCTTGGTCTTAACAGACATATAAGATTTATTTATCAGCGTCTTTTAATTGTACATAACGGTATGATTGTATGGGACAGCACAAAGGGAAAATCATATGGTAAAGACTATTTCAAAGGCTTTGTTATACACGCTCTTTACGGTGAATTTATAGTAGGCGAACATAAATATGGCTATAATGTAACAAATACTGGAATGTGTGCCGATGAAGTATATATATGGGATAGCTGTGATATTGCTCTTAGCCGTGCATTGAATTATTCAAGAAGTCATCCCGAAAATTATTGTCTTTTATCAGGAATAAATTTTGATTATAATGAAGTCTTTGAGGGCTTGAAAGTTCCTCCGTGGGCTATTGCAGAAGCTGATGAAGAAATAATGACAAGCCTTATTTCTGCACGAGGAAGAAAATTCATATATAATACTGACGCTTTTTTTGATTATTTCAATACCCTTACCAAAAGAGAAAAAAGAGAATTTATAAAACAATTCCCTGAACCTGAAAAGTGGAAAAACTGGTATGGAGTTGAAGGTTCACATCAGATAGTTGATATTACAAGACAGTATCGGATTTATCTTGAAAAACAAGAGGAAAGAAAAATAAGAAATCTGCGTATAGTTTCGCCTGTAAAAAATGAAAGAAAATCTGAAGATTTGGATATTATAGATGAAGAAAATTATATTGAAGCAAAAGAACTTTTTGTAAATCACAATGGTTCTCTTGCAGATATGTGTACAGATGAAACTGTTGAACAGTATATGAGTTATTGTGTTCCAAAAGTTCTTGAAAATAAATGGACAGAAGAATTAGTGGAAATATGGCTTGAAAATATTTCCGAGCTTAATAACGCAATAAGGTCAGCCTCTGAAATACTCAGTATAATTCATAAGGATAATAATTACAAACTTATTGCTGAATTTGGAGAAGCTCTTGAAAAATCATATTTTCTTATGGAAGAAAATGATTTTATAAATATATGTGAAATGGTAACTGAAAAGCTTAATTATAATAAATTCAGTGATTGTGAAGAATTTTTTGAATTACTTGATAGGATAGAAGTTTTTTCTGCTGAAATTATTGAGAGAACGAATGAAACAGATGACCTTAAAACAGTAAGGGCAAGAAATAAACTTGCAAATATTCTTCAAAAGATTATGAAATGGCAGATTGAAAATCTTGAAGAATAGAATAAAAAAACAGGGAAAACCTTTTATATAGGTTTTCCCTTTTTTTATTAAAACAGCTGTATTCTGTCAGTTACATTCATAGTGTCAAGTTCTGCACATACTATTTCCTCAAGAGAGAATACACAAAGATAATTTCCGATATAAATTCCTCTTAAAAATTCAGAATTGTAATTTCCATTAACTTCACCTATTTCTTTAAATTCACCATTTTCATATGAGAAAAGATGATATGAATAAAGAGGATAAACTGAATTTGTATTATGGAAAGTAACAGGGAATCCGATTATATTTCTTTCACTGTTAAGAAGAAGTGCTTTTCTTTCATAAACTGCCTGTGAATATATTCCTCCGTGGTATCTTTCATCGCTTATTTTATATATTCCACATTCTTTAAGGTCGCCGTTATCTGAAACATCGAACATTACAAGCTTTACTCCACGTTCAATAGCATTTTCATCAGCGTCAACTCCAAATCCAAGAAGAAGGTCATCACTCCAGTTATATAGGAATGAGCTGTAGCCTGTTATCTTAAATTCATCTGTTATAACAGGGTTGCAAGGGTCTGAAAAATCTATTGCAAACAGAGGGTCTGTCTGTTCATATGTTACAACATATCCTATATCACCCTTAAATGTAACCGATTTTATGCTTTCTGTTACAGCCATTCCTGTAATTGCACCAACTGTTTTTAAATCCATATCAAGTACAAAAATATTGTTTGAACGGTTGTTTTCTGACCACATAACATCTTCTGTTTTATCGTAGTATTCATATGAATTATTATTTGAAGTAGTTGCAATTCTGAAATATCCGTTATATTCGTCCATAGAAAACTGATTAAGAACATACCCCTTAACACTTCCAGAACTCTGAGGAGTTACAACTCCGTTTTCAGTTGAAAATCTTGTAATTTTTGTATTTTCAGTACCATTATAATAATCAGTCTGAGTAAGATATATATTTTCTCCCGAGCAGTAAAGTTCTCCGTTATATCCTGCAACTGATACTATTGAAACAGGTTCAGACGGATTATTAATATCAATACCTGCAATATTGACATAATTTACATCAAGGGATTTGTTATCCCAATCTTCTGGAATATAGATATTTTCGGGAGGTATGCAGTTCATATCTTCATATGAATTTCCACAGGTAGGAATATATTGTTCATAAACTGTTTTATCTGTTATGCTTTTGTAGTATTCATTCTGATTTGTAGTAAGATAGAGTATGTTATCTTTCATTCTTGAATCAGAATAAGCACCACTCTGATAGTAATTTTCAATCAGTTCGGGAATATCATTTGAAATATCATAAACCATAACAACAGTTGATGGTTTGATAAAAGTTTCATTGTAATTATAACTATATTTTTCTGAATAACATATGACTATAAGTTTGTTTTCAGAAAGATACATCTCGCAAATAGAAACATATTCATTATCATAATTATTTGATAAGAATGATATAGTATGCTTTTCTCCGAAAGTACCTGTTTCACTGTCAAAAGGAACAGATATAAGCTCGGAATTGTTTACAAAGTATACACAATCAGAAGTTGCCTTTACAATATCAGCTTCAGCAATTCCCTCAACCTGTTGCAGTGTGTCATATACATCTTCAGAATTATCAGCACTTCCCATATCTCCTGCACCTGTTGCAAGGTCGTCTGTTGATTCTTCATCAGCCATTTCATTTTCAAGAACTGCTCCTTCTTCCATAACAGCTCCATTAATCATTGTGTTTGTTTCAAAGTCGGATCG
>JAZKXQ010000208.1:0-26516 GCA_045611725.1 Oscillospiraceae bacterium | reverse complement strand
CACAGTTCCTTTTACATCCAATACTGATTTACAATACTCTGCGGATGTATGGAGCGAATTTGGTGTTGATAGACGTGACAGAGGGGCTGATACTATCTCTATTTGGGAAGTATGGGATAAAACAGAAAAGAAAGTATATTGTTTTGCCCCAGTGATGCAATCTGGTGACTTATTGGAAGAAAAAGATTATCCATATGATATTGACTTCCCATGTGTACCAGAAGGTTTGATGTTTGACGAATTCAACGATAACCTTATTCCAACACCACGTCATGCACAATGTTTGGATCAATATGAAAAGATTGATTATTTGACAAACGAAATCTTTGAAGCATTGGATCTTATCGGTGTTTATGGTGCCTATGATGAATCTTGTGAAGGCTTTGATAAAATCTTTGACCCAGATAATAAAAACTCTTTGGTTGCCATAAAAGACGCAATCAAATATGTTGAAAAAGGTGGTTTGGCTGGTGCTATGACTTGGTATGACCCAACAGCCGCAATCAATGTTATCACCTCTTTGAATGCTGAACGTGATTTATTGATTAAAGATGTTCAAGGTATTTTGGGTGTATATGATGTATTGGAAGGGGAAACAAATCCTCAAGAAGCATATGGTACAAACAAACTGAAAGGAACATTTGGAACACAGAGATTACAAGAAGACCAATCCAAAGTTATATTCTTCACACAGGAAATCTTGAAAATCGCTTGTTCAATTATTTCTCAGATGTTTGAACCAGAATCCTTGATCAAAGTTTCTACAATAGATTACTCAACAGAAGACCCTCAATTATTCTTACCAGCTATCCAATTACTGAAAGATAATGGTTTGAGAGATACACGTTTGGAAATCAGCTCTGAAGAAGTAAAAGCATACACAGATGAATCATATAAACAAAGAATAGTTGAATTATGGAAGGTTGTATTTGAAATGTTGACTCAATCTGCACAAATGATTCAATCTATTCCAGAAATGGCTATCATCTGCAAAACAGCACTTATGTCAACAGTCAGAGGTTACCGTGTTGGTCGTACTGTAGAAAACTTACTTGAACAGGCTATAGATTCAGCAATCAAACAATATCAACAAAATCAATCAAGCAAAGGTCCATCTGTAGAAGATCAAATTGCTCAAGCTGAATTGACAAAGGCTCAAGCACAAGCACAAAAAGTTCAAGTTGATGCACAAAAAGCTGCTGCAGAACTACAATTAAAGGGGAACAAAGATAATACTCAAAACCAAATTGAAGTAGCAAAACTGAATGCTCAAACAGAAAAGCTTCAAGTTGAAAAAGATAAACTACTGAAAGATATGGTTGTTGATGCAGAAGAATTGAAGCTCAAACAACAAGCAGAAGATAGAAAAGAACTTGAAACTGCAAACGAAATTGAGTTGGCTTGGTATGCAGCAAAAAATCCTGAAATACCATCAATTCCAACAATAGGAACAAGAGCATAATAGGAGAAATAAATGGGATCATCACCAAAAGCCCCTCAATATGATGAACAAAGGGCACAAGAATCTCAAAATAGAATAAGGGAACAAGCCAGAAATGATTTATATACAAACTATGAATCTGGTCTTGGTGGTTATTCTTGGGATCCTGAAACAAACACTATAAAAACCAATTATAATCAAACAGATAAGTTACGTTTGGGACATATTGATCTTGGTGTGCAAAATTTGGATTTGAATCCTGACACAGCAACAGAAACATATTTTCAAAACGCTATGTCAAATATTCAACCAGAAATTGACAGATATAGATCTCAAGTATCTTCTGATTTGATCAACAAAGGCATTCCAATTGGTTCTCGTGCGTATAACCAAGTCCAAGAAGAAGTGGATAAAAACATAAATCAAGCAGTACAAAATGCGTATGTTGATTCTCGTTCTCGTGCCTTATCTGATATAAATGCACAAATAAATAATATTGGTGGTGTACAATCTCAAGTCTATCAACCACAAGCTTATGCAGGTATTGGTGCTACTGGATTACAAGATACATATAATAATAAATTCCAGTCAGATATGGATATTTACAATGCCAAGGTGGGTACAAAAAATAGTAAAACATCTTCTATCTTGGGTGGTATAGGTACTGTAGCTGGCGGACTGATTGGTGCATATTTTGGTGGCCCAATGGGGGCAGCCGCAGGTTCTTCTATTGGTGGTGCCGCAGGTCAAACAGCAGGTAACATGGTTTCTTAATGGAGTAGTAAAATGAATCCAAATGCTATGAATATAAATTATACAACAAATTCAAGTCGTCAATATCCAACTCACAAAGTAACACGTACTATTGCTCAACCAATAGTTGTAACTCGTGAAGATTTGATCAAAAACTTGGCCGGTGCTACTGATCAATATAAAAGAGCCATGTTGGATACAAGAGATGCCGGTACAGCTATTGGTAGTGCAGTTGATGATAAAATGGTCGAAAAGATGTTATCAACTCCACAAAACAAAGGCCGTCTTGAATCTGAATTACCAATTGAGTCTGCTTTGACAGGTGGTTTATTGAAGGGCTTCCAAGCATATAATCAAGTAAGCAACATGAAACTTGCTCAAGAAAAAGAAAACTATCTGAACTTCTTGAAACAGGTAGAAATGGAAGATGCTATGAGAGCTCGTGAAGAAGCCGCAGCAGCCAAAAATGCAGAATTGAATAAAATTACTGTAGAAGATACTCAATATACTGATCCTATTGAAAGTGGTGGAGTCCAATATGGTATTTATAAAAACGAAAAGGGACAAACAGTAGTATCTTCTCCTTTGACAAATTTCCGTACAGACCTTGAAGATATTGGTACAAGATTTGATAGTTCTTTCAAAAACATTGATGAAATGCAAAAAGATTCAACACGTTTTGGAAGATGGAGAACCAACGCTATGTGGGGTTTGGGAGTTTCAGATGCAGAAAAACAGGCTCGTGATGATTTTGAAGCTTGGAAAGGCTCTATGAAAAACGTCTTGGTAAATGCAAATAGACAAGCTGGTACTGGTTCAATGTCTGATATGGATGCTGCACGTTTCGAACAAAAGATTGGTGAAGCAAAAACTCCAGCAGAAGCAAGAAATATTTTGGACTCATTCGAAGCAAAAATGTTACAATCACCAGTACAAGATTTGAGAAGTGCATATAGTGAAAACTCTGCACAAAACATGGCTCCAATTGATGTCGCAAACAAATATGGTGCAAAAATCGTACAATAAAAATCAGAGGACCAATAAATGAGAATACAGACTTGGGATAATAAAGTTTTTGATGTACCTGAAGAAAATTTGGAAGGCTTTCTGCAGGACTACAATAAAGCTACAAATTTTGATCCAGCAACATTGAGTGCCGACCCTGATGTAAACCCAGAAAGAGGTGCAAATTGGGGTGGTGGTGCACGTGCTTTTGCCCAAGGTATCCCAGTTATTGGATCTTATGCAGACGAAGCAGAAGCCTATGTAAGATCTTTGGTTGGTGATAAGTCTTATGATGAATATTTGAAAAATGCCAGAGAATCTACAGAAGGTGCTTTCAAAAACATGCCAGAGGTTGCTTATCCATTGAATATTGGTGCTGGTATAGTTGGCGAAGCCGCTCTTGCTGCTATTTCAGGTGGTGCAACATTAACTCCTCAAGCTCAAGCTGTTATGGGAGCTGCTTATGGTTATGGCATGGGTGAAGGTGATTGGAAAAATAGAGCCGCTGATGCTGCAATAGTTGGTGGTGCCTCTGCTGCTCTTCCTGTTGCTGGTAGATATTTGGTAAAAGGTGGAAAAGCTGCAATCAATGGTGGTAAAAACTTCATTACAAAACAAGTAGTAAAACAAGGTGAAAAGATGGTTGAAAAGAAAATACCAAACACCATCCAAGCCTTGAAGAGAGTAGCCGATCCTGAAACAAGCAAAGTAGCATTATATACCAATCCAAAAGGTGAAACAAATATAAACATCCTTTCTACTTTGATGGGTGAAGCTGATGATTACGCAACACAAGCAAAAGTAGCAACAGAACTTGTAAAAGAAACACCAAAGAACGCTGGTTTATATAACTCTGAAATAATGCAGGGTGTAAACGATTTGGCAAATTTGGGATGGAAAAATCAAATTACAAGTGCTATTGATGATGTTGCATCTGGTATCACAAATCAAAACGATAAACAAATACTTTCAAAAATAGCCAATAAACTATCAAAAGCAACTCAAACAACAATCGAATCTGCTGAAAATGCGGTTGAAGAAGTTGAATTGAAAAATGTACGTGAAATTGTAAATTATGCTATTGATCAATATGGTAAAGGTTTATCAAAAGAAACAAAAGACATACTTGAAAAGAGAATGATTACTGAAGGTATGGCAAAACGTGTTTCAAATAAGTTGGTAAATAAACCTCTTGCTGATAGTGCAAAAATACCTGGCTGGATGGAAGTTGGTGGAGACGTTGCACTTGGACTTATTGGTAATGCTTTTGGTGGTCCAGGAGCTGGTTTCTTGGCTGTAGCTGGTAAAAATGCATTGAGAGGCGGAACAAGTAGTGCTGCAAAGAAATACTTGATCAATAAAGCCACAACAAATGCTACACAAAACGCAGTAAAAACAGCTCAAAAAGCAGCAGCGAAAAATCCTGAAGTTATGAATAAAACAGTTGGTGCTTTGTTGGAAGGTAAACCAGTAGCACCAGAAATGATCAAACCTTATTCAAAACCAACAACAGTGATCAATCAAACTCCAATCAAAACAATACAAAAAGAAGACTCAATGCCTTTGAGATTTTATAAAGCATTGAGATATTATCCAACTACATATCAACAACCAATAATGCAGAGTTTGATGCAATAAAGAAAATCCCAGTCAAAAGCTGGGATTTATAATTAATTGTTTTTGTAGGCTGAATCAAATAACCAGTCTACCAATTTTGTATAAACTTTCCAAATACCTGCACCAATAAGTGGTGATAAAAGTAATAAAGTCAATGTTATCATTTTATTGCCTCTTGTTTTACATAATCATAATAACACAATAAAATAGAAAGTAAAATTAAAAAATCCCAGTCATGAGGCCAGGATTTTTATTTGTACAAAGGTGATGCAAAATTTTCAAGCCCCCTCGTCCTCTCATGTGTCTTATCATCTATTGACAGGACTACTCAACAGCATAAACTGTCCATACCTCCTATTATTACCCTCAGGCTTTTTTATTTTGCACTCTTATTATGCCTTTTTTTAATTTTCTTGTCAACTTTATTTTTGAATGTAAAGTTTTTTGGTAAAGACACAATTGGAGGCGGGAAACCACATTCAAATAAAGAATCATTCTCAGCCTTGTTCTCTTGTTCCCCTTTTCTCTTTTTTATTTGTCTGTCTATTTGCTCTTTATTTGCAGCTCTGACGCATCGTAATTTGAATTCAAGCTCCCTACACCTTACAATCAATTTATACGCTTCCACGGTCAAAATAATGCACAATACAGATACAATAATAAGTCCTACAATCATTTCATATCTCCTGCTTCTTCAACAAGTTCCTTCAAGTAGTCGTTTCCTTCTTTATTCAACCCTTCATCAGCCAGTTGTGTTATAATTTCATCCCGCAACTCACTCATCCACCATTCTTGTCTTTTTACTTTGTACAGTTCACGATATTGTTGTTTTTCTGCTTCAGTAATCAATTTATTTCTATCCATCCACTCAAATAAACAAGCTTGAATATCGTTGAAGTTGAAGTTGGCTTGTGCGTTTTCATCAGATGTTATTACCGCCGGTGTTTCAAGTCTTTCTCCATCATACATATTTGTTACAAGAGCCACTACCTTACATTTGTGGAGTGGTACTCTTGCTTTGTATTCCAATTCTTTGTGTTTATCAATATCAGGAACAATTGATTTCGTCATGATACCAAGGAAAGGGAGAGAGAAGTACTTGGCAAATTGTTTCATTCTGCTCAGTTGGAATTTCGCAGACTTCTCATTTTGGATTTTATAGTTTTTATCTTCCACGAGAATAAAAAACCTATCATCTTCCAAGTATGTTGAGTCAAAATCTGTGAAGCCATTAACCATCCATTCCCCATCTATAAACCTTTTGTATTTTGCTTGTGTATGTTTATAGTGATTACTTCCGTTGTTGAATCTCATTTTACCCCCCTTATTTGAATAGTTGTTGGCATTCTTGTGCTTCACGTTTTGATAGCCAGAATTTGTTGTTTTTTTCTATTCCACCCCAACTATCTTTCGTAAATAAGTCTGAGCCTATCTTCAATTCACTATAACGACCATCAAGGAAATCTACCAAATCGGAATCATTCTTTTCATCAATGGTAAATTTGTTATATTCTTTACCATCTCTACCTTTGACTTTTATAACAGTTTTACCCATACAAGAAATCAATATAGCAGATCCAAATTCCTTTCTTTCAATATCTTTCTTTGGTTCTGGTTTTACTTCATCTTCCCACACCAATTCATTTCTTTTTGTTGGTGCTGGTAGATCATGGTCGTTTTCATAAGCTTCAATTGGAATTATAAATGTTGCGAAATCAGGGATATTATTTATCATATTATTGCCTTTTGTTTTTTTTGTTATTTTTCCATCGCCTTTATTTGTTTTGAATTGGGAGAGAGCAAGAGACAAAATAAGGCAATAGTGTAAAACAAAACTCTTGCTCTCATAATAAATAGAACTCATTCTGAAAAAATTTTTATCTCGGAATGAATTTTATTTTTGAAAGGGTGTTGGTGGTCTTTATGTTATCCAAGATTCAATCAAGGTTTCCAGAGTCTTTATACTGCGAACACCCCACACAGTTTTCTTTTCTATTTCTGATCCTTACACATAACTATTATACAAAATTTAATGTGAGATGCAAGTTTAATCAAAAGGTAACTCAACATCATTTAATACATCAATTTCTACTTTTTGATTTGGTTTATTTTGTTTTTGAGCTTTTTCTTCCCAGCACTTTACTTGATCTTTTACGTTTTGGTAAGTTTTGTGTGTATAATAAGTGTTTTTCTCTTCAAAGATCATATTTATCATTATATCCCACACAATTTGATAATCATAAGCGTAAGGAGAAACACAATCCCAAAATAACCCAATCTTTCCACCCATGTTTTTCAGTTGCCAATGACTCTTTCTCCAAGCTTCTGAAAAAATAGATTGTTGACTTTTGGCGTAATTTGGGGCTTTATACTTTTCTTTTACAATTTTCTCTTTCAATTCAGCAAAAGTCAAAGTATCAACCATTTCTCTTGTCAATATCTTTTCTTCTGGTTTATTTCCTGTGTCACCTGAAACTCCTACAGTCCCCTCTTCAACAACCTCAATCTTTGCATAGGCTTCATCTTTCTTTTTCTGATTTTCTGGATTATTTGGGTCAAACTGCTCAGCAAATTTCTCTATCTTCCTCTTCTCTACTTCCTCAGGCTTCATATAGTTTTTGTATTCAGCTGTCAGTTCATCACGTTTTTCAGGGTGTCTTACCCACTTTTTGATATATTCCCAAGTGTATTCATCAGTATTAAATACCAAAAACTTATCTTTGAATGTCTTTTGAATTTTTATACCATTTGGAGTCTTGGAAAAAATTACAGTATCATTACCATCCTTCAATACATCCCCAAGAGTAGATTTTGGTAATTGCTTCCAGATGTTTTTTGATATTTTCATTGTTAATTGTTCATTTTCAAATACATAATCAAAGTTTGTTTCAGATATTTTAATCATTGTTTTTCTCCTTATTTTGTTTTTTAAATTTTTGTGTTTGTGATCTATTATAATCAGCTTGTATCTTTTTCTCAATTGTCGTTATATAATCATCACTATTTATCACATCCATTATTTTATGCATCAATTCGTCTATAATGCATGCAGGAATATAATCAATCTTTTTTACTGTTATTGTTTTGCCTGATTCTTCATCTGTTTTATTATAAATTTGTGTGAGTTTGTTACTTTTATATTTAAAAACTCTTTTCCATTTACCTTTGACATCATTAAAACCAATGCCAACACCAAATAATCGTAATAAATTTGGGAGACCATAAAAACTTACATCAATTCTGAATGGGTATAAGTTTTTTTCTATATCAATTTCATCGTTTGTAAAAGTGCAGGTAGAGTATTTACCCTTTTTGTAATTTATCATATCATTTCCTTTTGTTTCTTTTTTGTTTCGCAATCATTTCATCCTTTTATAAAATTGCTTGGAGGTGAGGGAGGATTAAATGATAAGAAGAACCCTCACCCCCAAATAACAGATTTTACATCCATTACGATATATAGAACCTTGTTACGAAAAAAAATATATCATGTAAGAAATAGTCTTGCAAGTTTAATTTTTCGATCCAGCTCATATTAAATAAAAATGCTATAATTGCTTCAGATTATTCAAAAACACTTTCAGGCTATAACCATACCAGAAAAATATTTACACCCACTCACGCCTCAAAAAAAGTGCCTTATCTTTGATTTTATAAAAGGACTCAAGACAACATTTTCTATTTCATCTCAGATCAGGACTTTTACCATCTTGTTTTTTATACCCTATCACAAAGCAAAGAAAGTAACCAAAGAAAAGAAATATATTTTGGTTTGGTTAATTCCAGATAGTTCGTTATTAAGCTCCAAACTTAAATCTTGTATTTTAATTATTTAATTATTTATTTGGTTTGGTTATTTATCTATTTATTTTATTATTTATGTACTTAAGCTCTTAACTATTAAAGAGTACACGTATGTTATGACGTGTTTATGACGTTGTTTTTGAGTCCTTGAGAGCCCACAAATCCGTACCAAAACCCAACCAATTTTTATATCATTTTTATGTAAGGATGGTATACCACAAAACGAACTCTCTGGAATAAAGTCTCACCAAACCCAACCAACATTTATTTTTTTTATCAAATTCTTCTCTTTCAAAAACGGTTCTATATAACATCAACAAAAAACAAGGAAAGAAAATGATAGCCGTTATAAAACTCAAACAAGTAATTGGTAAAGAACTTCAAACAATAACAAGAAACGTTGATTTGGATTATTACGATCATAGTAGCTTTGATGATATAATAGAGGATTGTTTATTGAAGATGCAGTCTCATGATGATGTTCGTAGTGTAGAAATTGTGATTAAGAAAGAATAAAAGGACTCGACTTGAAAAATAAAATGATTGATATAGAAGAACAAATACTACAACTCTACCAAAAAGGAGAAAGGGAGTTTTCAAGATTTATCGGCATGATTGGAAGCAAAGAGGAATTTATAGGATCTGGTACCTCAAGAACAGAAATACTGAAGGGAGTGGTAAAAAAACATAATCTCAAGATGGTCAAAGTAAATAGGGGGCCGGACCGTTATGCGAAGGAAAGGGTGTTTATGGACCTTTATATGGGCGGTGCTCGTAATATTGAAGATTATATGTGGCATCCAGATTTTGTTAAGTGGGGGTATGATGTTTTTGCACGTCAGGTTGAGAGGTTTGATTATAAAGACCTTATTTTTCCTACAAAACAAGAATTTGAAGACATAAGAAAAGAAGAATATAAGAGAGTCATATGGTGTAGATGGTTATTTGATGAAAAAGATGATAAAATCTACGATATAGAGGATATAGATCAAGCTTTTTATAATCGTTTTGGGCCAAATGGTGGGGGTTCTTTTTCTCTGAGAGGCCTCGAAGTCAGAGAATGGATTGATAATTATGTAAAATACTTCGGCCTTGAGGGACAATCAGAAAAGAAAATAAAACTCGCCTTCAAAAGACTTACCAACTGTTGGGGTGAACAATATAGTAGAGACTCAAGTGTATTCAAAAGCTATCTACATAAAGTGGTAAAAGAAAGTAATATTGAGAACTTTTTGTTTGAAGAAGATGAAAAACAAGAAGATGAAGTAAAGGATACTGATGAAAATGAACAAGAACCCGATTTTTTTGACCATACAGAAGAATTTGAAGGTGGGGATGAGTAGTTATAGCCTGAATGCACTTTTTTACAATCTGGGGCAAATTTGAGAGACTTTTATTAAACTTGTAAATTTTTATTAAATATAATATAATACAGACATGAGAAGAAAGACTATAAAATCAGAAAACGATCTTCAAGTTCAAGTGGTAAATCTTCTACGTAAACACAATTATATTCCTATTCAGACAGATGCGGTTGGTCCAGCTTTGCATTTTATACCAACTATAGAGGGGCGAATCAGATTTACTCAGTGGTCAAAAGCTCGTGGATGGTCAAAGGGTATACCAGATCTTGTAGTGATTCATAGGACTGGAGTGTTTTTCATCGAGCTTAAGGCCCCGACTGGAAGATTATCACCTGAACAAAAAGTCTGGAGAGATCGTTTAATAGCAGAAGGGTATAATTATTTTTGTTGGAGAACTATTGAAGAATGCCAAGAATTTATTATATCAAAATTAAATAAATAGGAGAAAGAAAAAAAAGATACAAAAATTTTTTAAATATAGTTCTATTATATCATGAGAGCTGGTTTTTCGAACTTTTAAGCCATTTTGATAATACCTTTTCCAGCTCTCACAAAGTTTATCAGGCCGCCAACAGGAAGGATCAACCTTTTTGATTTGGGTTGGATACAGAAAGCGGGGATATGCGAGTAAGTTCGTCCGGCCTGCCCCAACACAAAGAGGAAAGAATAATGAGTTTTGATCCTTTTACAACATATGACGGAACAAGTATAAATAACGAACAAGAACTTCAAAACTGGATGGAAAAGAACAATAAAAGAAACGTTACAGAATCAGTAGAAGAATTGGAAAAGAAAGAAAAGATTACAAGAGAAAGACAAGAGAAGGAAGAATTTGAAGAAGCGAAAAAGACTATAAGAAGACTTAATAATTCAACACTCAATTTATCAAGACGTAAAAAAGATAGATCTGTAAAATCAAATATAAATCTCCGTGGTATAAGAAATAAAGAAAAGAAAATCAAGCAACTTACAAAACTTGAATCAACAAGAACATTTTAACAAGAAGGAAAACATATGAATTTAATACCTTTACACGATATTATTATTATTGAAGAACATGCAGACCAAAATAACTTCTCTGTATCTGAATTATCCAAAGGTACAGTGATAAAAACTGGTGTAGAAGTGCCTGATTATATTCAAGAGGGTTGTATTGTCTATTTTTATAAAGGAAACAACCGCAAAATCGACACTCGGTATAGTTATATTTTTGGTGAAGATGCTTTGTTTGTAGAAGATGGAGATGATAAATAATGGCAGAATTTGATTATAAAGATGATATGGATTATGAAAAAAGGTCTCAGTTCAGATCTCAAATGCCTCATAGATTGGTCTTTCGTTTATGCTATAATAAGACTGGATCACTGAAGGCAAAAAAACACTTATATGAGCTTGTACCTTTTATGGAAATCAATACTGGTGAACTGACTCTTACAAGACTTAAACCAGGCCATAAAATCTACTATCAGGACTCATATGAAGATTTTGAACGTAACTTCACTTTTTCAGACTTTCAAAATAAACAATATGAACCAAGCGAATTATCAGAATTATACCCCTGGAAAGAAAAATTCAACCAAATGTACAGAATGTTTCGACCAGGTTTTCCAGATGATATTCAATTTGATGAAGAACAGTTGATTTATGATTTTGCTGTTGAAATTTCTCCCGATGATACATGTAAATTATTGGGAAGGGTTTGGAAGGATAAAGAAAAACAAAAGACTCCAGAACAACAAAAGATTGAAACTTTGGAACAACAAGTGGCTGATTTGACTGGACTTTTGAAACAATTACTGGATAACAAATAAGAAGGAAAGATATGAAAATTGATAAGAAAACTCAAAAACAGGTAGATTTGGTTGTAGGGACTCTTGGGCCAAAAGGAAGACTTGTAACTATTGACTATAAAAACAATGAAGCTGTCTGCACAAAAGACGGTTTCTCTGTTGCTTATAAAATCCAAGACCCAACGCACATGTTCAAACTTTTACGTCAGGCCAGTAAGAAACAAGTAGAAGAAACAGGTGATAGTAGTACATCTGTTATGCTTTTGGCTTCTGAGATGGTAAAAAGACTTGATAGAAAAGATTTACCAAAACTGAAAGATCTTATTGGTTGGATTACTGCTACTATTGATGCTGAAAAAATGCCTGTAGATGTTGAAAAAGACTTATTTAACGTAGCTATGATTCCTGCCAATTCAGATAGAGAGATTGCTGAACCTATTACAGAAGCTATAAAACATAATGGTGTGGATGGGCATTATATTATTGAAGAGAAGTTTGACGCAGGGATTGAATATGAACAATTGACAGGCTACTATTTGAATTTGGGTATGTCTGATCCTTTCTTTGCAAATACAGCTACTGGGTCTTGTGTTTTTTCTGATCCAGTTTTCTTTATTAAGGATCAAATTACATTATCTGAATTGTCTATCCCAGCCTCTCAAGCAGCACAACAACATAAACCTTTGGTGGTGATTGGGAGTTGCTCCGAAGAGTGTGTAGATGCCATGAAACAAAATCAACTGAAGGGAATTGGCTCCTATGTACATATTGATACTACATACTTCCCTCAAAATAAAAAAGCTGATTTGTTCTTGGATCTACAGACTCTATCTTCTTGTGTAACCAAAATTGACATCAGAAGACACGCTACATTGATTGAATTCAAAAAGACCAAAGAATTATCAGCCTATATCCAAAGATTGAAGAAGTCTGACAAAAACTCTGGGGAAGAAAAGAACCAAGTGAAGGAAAGAGTTGCACGGTTTGAAAGTAAGATCTGCAAAATAAAGGTTGGTTCTGATTCTGTAGCTGGTTTGTCGGAAAAGAAAGATCATGTTGAAGATACTATTCTTTCCACTTTATCAGCCCTCAGAGAAGGATATGTTCCAGGTGCAGGTTATGAATTATACAGAATATCCAAAGAACTACCATGGAAATACCGTAAAATCTTCTCATCAGTTTGGAGAAAGGTAGGAAGGATTATACCAGATGACACTATTATTGATTCTGCAGCTTGTATTAAGTCTCAAATCAAAAACGCATTTGAAGTAGCTTCCCTGATCCTGAACTCTCAAAAGGATTATATATCTGTGGAGAAGTAAGATGTTGAGAAAGCCTTTATTTGATGTTTTGACTTATGGTATGAAAGGTTTTGATGAAGAGGCTGAAGTAATAAAAAAGTCTCTTCCTCATCTTATTATTTCTTCGGATAAACAAATACTTACAGACCATAAAAGATACTGGGCTTTGGTTGAAATAAATGATGATACTGCAATTATGGATCATATTGTAAAAGATCGTACATGTTGTAATCCAGAATTTATTTCCCAAGTACTCAATTATGTTTTTCAAAAGGCTTCTATTTGTAATGTGTTTATAGAGATAGATAACTTTCAGTCTGTCAGGTTTACAGAAGGGCTTGGTTTTCTTTTTACTGGTGTTTTACGTCAAGATCCAAGTTATTTATACATTTATTCTATGACCGCAGACGAGTACTATACCTCGAAGTGGGCTGAATATTTATGATTGCAGATGTTATAAGTAGATTACTGGATAAGGGTGTTATAACACAAGAGCAACTCGACAGTAAAAAAGATCGAGTAAAAGCTCTTAATGAAGCCTTTTACCAAAACTCTGCTATTTTGAAAGTCTTATTGGTGGGTGGATCTCGTAGCAGTAAATCATTTCGTAGTGTTGATAAGGTAGTGTCCAGAGCTGTTCTTTATCCTGGTTCTCGTCATCTTATAGCCCGTCAAACATTCAATTCTCTGAAAACAGCTATTATACGTGATACCTTCCCAAAAGTCCTTCAAATCAAATATCCTGCTCTTTATAAAGCTTGGATGGGAAATGGGATGAATTGGGGGGAATCTATCTTTACTCTTCCCAATGGTTCTCAAATAATCTTCCGTGGTATTGGTAATGAAAAAGACGTAGAAAGACTTTTGGGTACTGAATTTGCTACTCTTTTCTTTGATGAATGTAGTGAAATCAACTTCTTATCAGTCCAGAAGCTTCGTACACGTCTTGCTCAAAAGGTAAAACACTATAAAGAAGATAAATTCTGTAAGTTGATGGAGATTGATGTTCTGAATCCTACCACCAAATCTCACTGGACTTATAAAGAATACCATGAACATATAAACCCCCTCGATCCTGAAATAAAGCTTGATCCAAAAGAAATGATAGCTGTTACTCTTAATCCAATTGATAACATAGAAAATATTGAAGAGGATTATATAGAGAAAGTCCTTATGAAGCTTCCAAAATCAGACCAACAACGCTTCTTATTTGGTCAATATGGCAACGAGGTAAGGGGCTCGATCTTTGGTCCTGAACTCAATAAATACCCAGAACATGTAGGAAAATATGAAGTAGTACCTCAGTTTGAGACTTTTGCTGCATTTGACATCGGGCACTATGACTCGACTGCTATTACTGTTTATCAATACTATAATAATCGTTGGAGATTTGTAGATTGTTATGAAAGAAGTATGGAATCCTGGCCTTTCTATAGGGATTGGTTGAGAAGAAATTACCCTCAAATCAGACGTTTGGTGTTTCCTCATGATGGTGATAACACTGAATGGTCTATGGGAATTACAAGAAGAGCACAAGCAGAAAAGGACGGATTTCAAGTCTGGATAGCCCCAAGATTGAAACAAAACGAACAAATTGATATAGCACGATCTGAACTGAAGAATTGCTATTTCAACAAAGATACTACTCATAGACTCATCGAGTGCTTAAACTCGTCTATTTATGACTATGACCCAATAAATAGTGTTTGGAAGAGTGAAAAATTGAAGCACGATGAATTCTCTCACATGACATCAGCCTTTATTTATTCAATTACTGGTATGAAAAACGCTATGGAGTCTGAGAGATTTGAAACAGAAGAAGAACGGAACAAGAGAATTTATAGAGAACAACAAAGACTTATCCAAACAGAAATTGAACATGATTTGGATAGAGTACTTGATCCTGGAATAGATCTTACAAGAACAAGAAGAAGATAAAATGAGCAAAAAACCAATAGTCAAGAAGGATATTAAGGACTACATAAAAGAGCTTCACACCAATAGAAAAGTGAAGAATGCTGATAATGTAGAAAGAGATATAGATTGCTTGATTGTAGAGCTTACACAGTCTTTACATAACAATATTAATAATATGGATCTTGAACTTCGAGTACAAACCCTCGAAACAATTGGAAAGATCTCTATCGGATTGAAGAAGCAAAAAGTAGAAATGCTGAAGGCTGATAACGAAAAAAGAAAGTTTGATTTGATTGATGAATACCGTAATGGACCAAAAAAAGTCGAGCACGAAGACTCGATGACTATTGTACAAATACCACAAGAAGACGCAAATAATTAAAATGTATATAGATAACAACTCATTTTTGGCTGAATTGAAATTGTCTCAAAAAGAACCAACAAAACAATTATGTATGTATTTCTTATTGATTATACGTGATTTTGTTTATCGTAAGAATGCGTCATATGTAAATAAAGAAGATTTAATACAAGATATTTTACTGAAGTGTTTGGAAAAATATAAGCAATATGATTTGAACCATAAAGATTGTGTTGGTTTTTGGAAGCTTGTTATTGGGAGAGATATTATCAAAAAGGTAACGAGAGACAGACAACTCAGGAGAGAAGAGTTATTTTTCAATTATTCAGTCGGAAATTGTGATGGAGACTGGATGACTGAAGATGATAAAAAAGACTACCAAGATAAGTTTATCCACAAATGGAAGAAAAAAAAGAATACTTAATAGATGTAAAGTTATAAAGAAAATAGGTTGAAAATATGACTTCTTCTATCGTAAATTCAATAACCACCACCCCAAAAAAACAAAAGATACGTGGGGTTGTTCGTAATGCTATAGAACAGGACTGGATAGATACAAACCCAGTTCCTGATAAAGGTGAAATTGTATATACATCAGATACGAACACTTTGAAAGTAGGTGATGGTATAAATAGATATGTTGATCTTCCTACTATTGCTGGGGGAGGTGGAGGTGGTACAAATAATTATAATGAGTTGCTTAATAAGCCTCAGATAAACGGAACTACCTTATCTGGAAATAAAACCTCATCTGATTTGGGACTTGCTACAGATGCTCAAGGGGCTCTTGCCGACACAGCTTTGCAGCCTGGTGATAACATTTCTGATCTTACAAATGATTCAGGCTTTATTACTGGTATCAATTCTTCTGACGTTACATCTGCTCTTGGTTATACTCCTGTTGACCCATCTGATTTATCTACAGTGGCAACAACAGGCAATTATAATGATTTAAGTAACAAACCAACAATTCCAGTAGTCCCAACCAATATAAGTGCTTTTACAAATGATGCTGGATATATTACAGGGATCAATTCATCAGATGTAACAAGTGCTTTGGGTTATACACCAGCTGATCAAAGTTCTCTTGCGACAGTTGCTACTACAGGTGCTTATTCTGATCTTACTGGAACCCCAACCATACCAACAGTAAATGATCCAACCATCGTAATTACTCAAGGTGGTGTAACAAAAGGATCTTTCTCTTTGAACCAAGCTTCTGGAGATACTATTGCTTTGGATGCAGGTGGTTTGATTGGTGATTTTGTGCCTCAGTATGTTACAATGCCAACAGCAGATATTTCTCATGCAGATCAGATAGTACAATACAAAGGGGTCACAGATTCAACATACACCAATGGATATTTTTATAAGTGTATAGAAGAAGGTGGTGTATATTCATGGTCTCAAACAAGTGTACAACCAGGGATTTCAGATTATTCAACATTATCAAATAAGCCTTCAATCAATTCTGTAACGCTTTCTGGTAATAAGACTTCTGCAGATTTGGGTATTTTATCTGATATTACTCAAGGATCAAATATCACAATAGACAAAACAAATCCAGCAAACCCAGTAATTTCAGCAACAGGTCAAGTAAACGCTGATTGGAATTCTACATCTGGTTTATCTGAAATATTGAATAAGCCAACCTTGGGAACTATGGCTGCAGAAGATGCAAATGATTATACTCCTACTTCTGGTTTGGCTACTGTTGCTACTACAGGATCATATAATGACTTATCAAACAAACCTACCATACCTGCAGCACAAGTAAATGCCGACTGGAATGCAAATAGTGGCGTAGCACAGATTCTCAATAAGCCTACATTATCAACTGTAGCTACAACTGGGTCTTATAATGATTTGAGTAATAAGCCAACGATCCCATCAGTATATAACCCAACAATAACCATTACTCAGGGCGGTGTTACCAAAGGTTCATTTACTTTGAATCAATCCACAGGAGACACAATAGCCTTGGATGCTGGAGGAAGTACAATACCATCAACATCTGGCCAAGCTGGTAAATTCTTGACAAATGATGGTACAGATCTTGCTTGGGGTATTTCTACAGTAGTAACCTTTAAAGAATGGGGGGCAAACGAATAATGGCCAAATTTGTAATAGGAACAAACCCAAATCAAGCAGTTCCAGCATTTTTGAAAGATAATGGTGTAAGTGGAAGATATGGAGCTACACTGGATAATTTCATTGGTGGTGTAGATAATAATGGTGCAATAATACCTGTAAATAAGCTTCCATCAATTACTTTTACAGATGTTGAAACAATTGGGGCTTCTGGTTTATCATATGCATTTTGTCATAAAGCTTTTGAAAATCAATCTACGATAAGTTTCCCTGATCTTACTGCAATAAATGGTGCAAGGGCTTGTTATCATGCTTTTGATAATATAGACGCAAGAAACCAATATCAATCAACAGGCACTATAACAGTAGATTTATCAAGTCTTACAAGTATAAATGGTACATCTGCTTGTGAAGGTATGTTTTATCAATCTCAAGCTGTAAGAAGTATAACATTTACAAACTTATCATCAATATCTGGAAGTTATGCATGTAAAGAAATGATGTATAATTGTTCATATATTACAACTATTTCTTTCCCTGCTCTTACAACAGTATCAAATTCAAATGCTTTTACTGATATGTTTATGTATACAAATATAACAGCTATTCACTTCAGAGCAGACGCACGTTCAGTTATAGAAGGGCTTGATTTCTATTCCTCAAGGTGGGGAGCTTCAAGTGCCACAATTTATTTCGATTTATAAGGAGTAATATAATATGCCTACTTCAACAACATTATCTACCTTGAATATAAATAAACTTACAAGAGCACAATATGATGCTGCTGTCCAAGGTGGTACAATTGGAGCTACTGATATTTCAATTATTACAGATGAAAACTTTGATGCTGTACCCCAGTTTACTACATTACCAACAGCTTCTGCAGATAATGTAGGTCAAGTGGTACAATATAAAGGTGCTACTTCTGGTGGTCTTACCCATAATTATTTTTATGAATGCGTAGAAGATTCAGGAAATTACTCTTGGGAACAAACAAATGTACAACCAGACTATAACACAAACGATTATACAGCTCTTTTGAATAAACCTTCTATTAATAATGTTGTGTTGTCTGGTAATAAAACAGCTGCAGATCTTTCTCTTTTGACAGATATTACTCAAGGCTCAAACATTTCAATTGATAAAACAAACCCTGCCAATCCTGTAATATCTGCAACTGGACAAGTAAATAGTGACTGGAACTCAAATAGCGGTTTATCTCAAATTCTGAACAAACCATCACTATCTACAGTTGCGACTACTGGGAGCTACAATGACTTATCAAATAAACCAACTATCCCAGCTGCTCAAGTAAATAGTGATTGGAATGCTGTGTCGGGTGTTTCTCAGATTTTAAATAAGCCAACTCTTGCAACTGTAGCAACTTCTGGTAATTATAGTGATTTGAATAATAAACCTACTTTTGCAACTGTGGCTACTTCTGGTTCTTATAATGATCTTTCCAATAAACCTTCTATACCAGCAGCTCAGGTCAACTCAGATTGGAATTCTTCTACTGGTGTAAGTGAAATTTTGAATAAACCAGATCTTTCAGTATATGCTCTTGATTCTGATGTAACAACTATTGAAAGCTACATTCCATCTACAACTTCTTCATCAAACCAACTTGCTGATAAAGCCTTTGTAAACAGCTCTATCTCAAATATGGCAGCAAACTACGTAACTTCTGATGCTCAGGGTGATAACTTTGCTACTCATGCTGCTTTGATAAGTGGACCATATTATTATAAAGGTCAGTCTTACACTCTTACAAATAATGACTATGCGTTGGTAGAATCAGACGAAGATCACAGTAATGCAACAACCAGATATATGTATGATGGTGTACAATGGGCTTTCCAGTATGTAGTAAATAACGCTCCTTTTACTCAGGCTCAATTGGATGCTATAAACTCAACAATTACATCAGCCAAAGTAACAACCTATGATTCTTTGGTAAGTAACGTTCAAGCTGATTGGAATGCTTCTTCAGGTCTTGCACAAATCTTGAATAAACCTTCCTTGGCTACTGTAGCGACTTCTGGTGTATACTCAGATTTATCAGGAACACCTTCTTTGGCAACAGTAGCTACATCGGGTTCATATTCAGATCTATCAGGTACTCCTACAATTCCTACAGTAAACAATCCTACGATAACTATTACACAAGGGGGAGTTACAAAAGGGTCTTTCACACTTAACCAAGCCTCAGGTGATACCATAGCTCTTGATGCAGGTGGAGGTGGCGGAAGTGTAAGTATCGATAATGTAACAATCACAAATAATCTATCACAAGAAATCCAGGCTGTAGGAACCGTAAATGCAAACTCTTCAAATGTGTCTGCACCAAATGTTTTTGATTGGGTTGGTACACTTTCTCAATATACAACTCAAAATATAGCTTCTACACATCCAGATTGGGTTTGTTATATCACAGATGATGAGGCACCTGCTGGACATAATGTAATAGCTTTTCAGGAACCAACATCATCAAATGATTATACATGGTATCGTAAATATGCAGATGGCTGGGTTGAACAAGGCGGAAGAACAAGCAACTTTACAAACACCACTTCAAGTTCTGGTGATAGTAAATCTGTAACTTTACCAATTGAAATGGTTGATGCATATTATTCTATAGATATATCAATGGGTAGTGATACAACTCTTGGTAATGGAAGTGTCAGTGGATGGGCAAACAGACATATATGTGTAATAAGTCAATCAGCAACTGGTTTTACGCTTGACGAATACACAACAGCAACAGCAAATGGTACAAGTATAATTGGTTTATGGAAAGTTTCAGGTATGGCAGCTTAAGGAGAATATAAATGAGCATAAGACAAGGAAATAATATCATAGCAGGTTCAGTAGTTGTTCCATGTATTGTGGTTGATTATGAGGTTACTGATGTTACTGGTGTGATTTCTGTTGAGACAAATAAGGCTCCAACAACAAAAACAGTAAAAGAAGTAATTGGTGGTACTGCTATTGCTGGAACTTGGACTACTGTTGATACAACTCACTATACATTTACACCAACCACAGCTTCTGATATTCTTTCAAACGCAAACGGATTTTTGATAAAGGTAATATAATGTTTTCTTATGGAACTCTTACACCAGCAACTTTTCAAACAGTAGGAAGTACACCTCCAGGGCCAAGTTATAATTATATTTGGGCAGCAACATCTTCAAGTGATCCATATAAAAGCATATTGGTTTCTACAGATGGTTTGAATTGGACAAAAAAAACAGGTAGTTCTGTATCAAATCAGAGTTATTATTATTTGGAATTTATAAACGAGACAAAAGAAATAGTAAAATTTGGAGGAATTTCCGGATCAGGTTCTACATTGGCTCAGAGAGTTATATGTTATAATATATTGTCAGATACTATAACGAGCACAAATTCATCTTATATGCCATTTGGAACAAGAAATAGCAATCCAAATAATCCATTGGCATGGGGAGATCGTGTTACTTTTAATAATGGCAGAAATATGTGGCTTGCTGTAACATCAACAAATAATTCAACCTATGGGGGTGTTACTGCTTACAACACTGGTAAATATTTAAATGGATCAAAATCAGCAAACCAAAAATTGCGTTATCAAATAGCTGATTATTATATTGTAAACAGTAATTCGGAACCAGTAATTGTTCATTCCAGTTATGGAGATACAGGTTATTTGTATTATCAAGCCTCAGGAAATTTTGTTTCTGGTAGTTTTACAAATGTTTGGAGTAATTACAATACAGCCTTAATAAATGCCGGAATAACATCATATAAGGGTGTTTATTCTTGTCGTTACATGCCAAATGTAGGTTTTGTTTTTATTTCAAAATATGGTCCAGTTGTTTTTGATAATGTCAATAATACTTGGTCAGCTCAAAGAATATGGTCTTTGGGTAGTGGTTACGGTATAAATCTTGAAATGATGACTTATGAACCTGAACGTGGAAGATTGTACTTTATAGGTGATGATGATAGTAGTTCAAGTGGTTTTATAAAGATTTATTATACAGACGATGGGGTAAATTGGAATACTCTTGGTAATTTGGTGTCTGGTAACATAAATCCAAATGGTAAAAAATCAATCGCTGCGGATTATAATAAAGTTATAGTATGTAGTAATAGTGGGCAATACGCTATTTACACATATGCAACAGGAACTTGGACTTTTAATACAGGCATAACTTTCCCAAGTGGAGAAGGTTTTTATGGTAATGGTTTTATATACTGTTTCCCATACACAAATGATTAAACATAAACACTACGACCAAAAAAACAGATACTTAATAAATGTAAAGAACAAATAGATTACAGGACATAGAAATGACAGCAAAAGAACTTCTTGATAACATATTGACCAGAGAGGGTATGTATAGTAATATCAGTAATTACTTCAACTCTACTGAATTACATGTCCAAGAAAATATAAAGGTTTTGAATTCCCTTTTGGACGAATTGGTTGATACTGTAAATTTTCATGAAATGTTGGAAGAATTTACATTTACAACATACTCTGAATGGGCAGAAGGTACACAATATTATCAAAATCAAATTCCTGTGTATGTTTTAAGTAATGCTATGGATGGTTATCGTTATCAGCCTCTTACATCTGGTATTTCCACTGTTTCTCCTGCTACTTTGAATTTAAAACCTGGGCAAGATGGTGTAACATCAGATGGAATTACTTGGAGATGTTTGGGTTCTTGGTGTGAATATCCTTTGGATGAGATGATACCAGACTATAAATCAATTTCTGTAAATACTTTGGTAGATTTTTCAAGACGTTTACCTATGATTGCTATTGATGATGAAGAATGGCAGAAAAGACGTATGTATCAAGTAAAATCTTATAATGGTTACTTCCAGCTGAGAGGAAAGCGTTTATTCTTATTCCCAGGCTTCAAAGATGGTACACAGGTTTCTTTCTTCTACTTCTCAAATCTACCAGTAAAAGATTCAGACGGGGTAAGAAAACAACATGTAACCAATAATACAGATATAGTTATTCTTCCTGATTTATTGTTGACTTTGGGTACAGCTTATAAATGGCAAAAAGACAAAGGACTATCAACATATCAAGAATTGGAAACAGGCTATAAGAATCTATTGGGTACATATCAAGCTTTGGCCAAGTCTGGAAAAAGAATAAAAATTGGTAAAGGCTCAAGAACACACTCAAAACCAGTACCAGATGGATTCAGTAACAGCGATATAGTAACAGGATTATAAAACATGCCAAGTAAAAAATATCAACAACTTGCAGGTGCTTTCCCTTTGGATCTGAGAAACATTAAATCAGACTCAAAGGATACTTTCTTATTGTCTGCGAAAAATGTTATATGTAGAGATGGTTATATAGAGCTACGTAAACATATAAATAAGGTAGTATCTTTCAATAATCCTGTAGAGTTTTTATATGATTTTGAAGATGCTGGTATTATTGTCGCAGCTACAGATAATACAGTTTATTTATTGAACCACAGATTTGAATTGATTACATCACAAGACGGTTTTTCTGATGGTAATTGGGTTGGTTGCGTATTTAATCATCGTTTATTCCTTGCCAACTCTCTTGACCCATCTATTATGATTTGGTCACCAGCAGAAAACACTTATAATATTGATACTGTAGATGTAACCGGAGCTGGAACTGTAACCTTCTCTTTCATATCAGTAGTAAACTCTCAATTGGTCTTTGGATTGGCAAATAAGATGGAATTCTGGTATTTGCCTCCTGGAAACGTAACTGGAACTGTGTCTGTATTTGATCTTACAACAGCTATTGGTACAACTCGTCTTGGTGGGCACCTTGTACAAATAACCAATGTTCCACGTGATTCTGGTATGGGTATGCAGGATTATGTAGCTATGTTTACTGATAAGGGTGAAATTATAGTTTATCAGTGCACAGACTTCTCAGATCCAACAAAAATCACATATCATGGTACTTATTTGACAATGCCATTTATAGGATACAACTTCATCACCAAATACATGAATGACTTACTATTGATGACTATTGGTGGTGTTACTACTTTCCAAGATGTTGTTTCTGCAGGTGTTTCTGTTTCTACGGATCGTTTATTCTCAGCTCCTATCAATGATTCATGGGTGGAAAATAACTTCAACTTGAATGGTTATAAGTCTTTGGTTGTTCCTCAAGAAGACTTCATTTTGTTCAACATTCCAAAAGCTGATAATAAATTCAATCAATGGGTTGTAGATCTTTCTTCTCATAAATGGTCTTCTTTCAATGACATAGATCCAACTTGTTTTATAAATCATAATGGTAATTTGTATTTTGGTAAGTCTGATGGAATCTATGTATATACAAATGATGGTATTCCTGCTGATCAATATATAGTATCAGAAATCCAGACATCTTACTCAAACTTTGGAACGATCAACAGTAAAGGTTTCAAATTATTCAATGCTCGTGTTCTTGCTACTGGTGATTTGAACATAAACTATAGTATTTTGAAAGACCTTGAAGATACAACATATTATGATTTCTCAAGTGATAGTGGTTTGGTTCCTTCTACTACAACTGATGACTTCTACTTTGAAATAAATGATGCAGAAATAGACCATGAACACGAAGATAAATTGGCGTATTGGTGGATAGATGACGGTGATTATGATAATTTACCAGACCATCGTACCGCTTATTGGACCGCAGGGGATGCTTCCAGTTATGCAGAGCAAGCCAAATGGCACTCAGGTACAGGTTATGCCAGAAACTTCTCACTGAGACTTAAGATGAAAACAAACAATATCAGCTATAAATTTTATGATATTACTTATCACTATGATGAATCTACAGGAGCTTTATAATGAATAGAGAAGATATGATTTTAAGAGTAGATTGTAATTATTCTGTTTCTACATCTTTGGAAAATAAGATTGTAAATAGAGATGGAGGAACAAACACAGAATCCATAAAGGTAATTGAACAACCAGAAGTATTGACAGCTGTTGTTCTATCTACAGAGCCTCAGAACAGAGATTTGGAAGAGGTTCAATATCAGTCCAGTGAAATACCACAACAGGCTGACAGTGCTGAGGTTGAGGTTGATAAGGAATTAAAATCAGTTTCTTATAGTACCAAAACACCAAACTTCAAGACAAAAGTAACAAATCTTGAAGGCGAAAATATAAAAATCTCTATGGATGAACTTATGGGTGATTAAACATAAAGGAAAATAACATGCCAGATAGTGAAGTAATTGTAGATGAAGTTACAGTAGTTTCTGACACAGATGGTGATTTGGTCTTGGGTAATACTCGTGAAGTAACGCCAAACCCATTTGAAGAAACATCAGTAACAGACCTTGAACTTCCAGAACGTACTGTAATGGAAGGTGCAAACGTAATCGATTATGATGTAGAATATGACATCTATCCAATTGAACCTGAACAACTTGCTCCATCAACACATAATGTAGCAGTTCCAGCAGAAGGTACATTGGGTGCATATGCTACAGATGGTGTAACTCCAGTATATCCATCAGACGAAGAAGAGTCCGGTGGGGATGAAGAATCAGGGGTTCTATAATAAATATCGAAAAAAAAGATACTTAACAAAATGAAGGGGATTTGTGAGCTTCTTTCCTTCCTCAACTTCCCCTTCTGCAAAACTTTTATAGAAGGAAAAGACCAGAACATAACATAACTCATAAAGAACAAAGGAAAGTAACATGAGTAAAACCGAAAAGTTATTAAATGCTGAAGAATTGTCTGAAAAAGTTCGTACAACTATTGAAGAAGCTGGTAAAGAAGCTGAATCCGTTGAAGAAGAAAAACCAACAGAAGAAGCCAAGCCAGAAGAAGAAACCGTCACAGAAGAAAAAGAAGACGAAGTAAAAGATTCCCAAGTCCCTGCAGACGAAAAAAAGGAAGAGGTGAAAGAGGAAGAACCTTCTGAAGAACCTGAACCTACTGAAGAGGATTTGAAAAAGTTTGCTACTGAGAACAATATTCCGAAATCTATTGGTCTTGATGTAGTAAAAGAATGGAAGAACTTACCAGACAGTGTAAAATCAACATTGGTAAGAAACGCTCAAGATGCAGACAGATTCGCTTCAAAGTACAAAGAGAATCAGTCATCAGAACAAAAACGCAGAGAAGAACTTGGTAGTGCAAATGCTTATATCAAACAGACTGCACGTAATGCCAACATCTCCGAAAACCAAGTAATTAAGAATGTAGTAGATTGGGTTGCTGCGGTAGAGGATAATCCAGATGCCACTCTTAATCAAGCTATCGGTACAGTGATCAAAGTAAGAGATCCTATAACCTTGATCAATACTGTTATGCAAAGATATGGTATTTCAGAGGAACAATTGAAAACTCCACGCCAATTCTCAGAACAACAAAGAATTGACTATGAGATACGTGAAGCACAGAATCGTAGACAACAAGAACGTACTCAATTCTATAATTCTGTTGCAAATGAAGACGCTGTGGTCGAAGAAGCAAGGGAAGCTGTTGAAGACTTTAAATATACTCATCCTCAAGACATTGCTCTACTGGATGATCCAAGATTCAACAAAATAGTAGCCCTTGAAAGAACAGATAACCCAGACAAATCCGCAAAAGAAGTCTTGGAATCTGCTTATGCTTTCTTTATGGACTTTCAACGCAAAAACGAACCTGCAGCTCCAGTCGTAGAACAACCAAAACCAGCTGTAGATTTGAATAAAAAGCTTCAAGCTGTATCTCTGAAATCTACCCCAAACACAGCGACCGAAGAAAAGAAATTTACCTTCGATCCAAATAATATGTCAAAAACCATCTCAGATTTGAAAGCCAGAGTGCACTCAAAACTGGGACAATAAAATAACATAAGAGGAAATTACAATGGCAGGAAATGCAAACTTTAACGATTTGTATTCAGTCTATGTAGATGAATATCTACCAGGGTTGAAAGACAACTATAAAAAACAATCAAAATTATGGGATCACATGACATCTTTGCGTGGTGTTCGTAAAGATACAGGTGGTGTTACATTGACAGAAGGTATCGAATACTCAATGAACGGCCAATATATCCGTTAT
>JAZKXQ010000207.1:0-8091 GCA_045611725.1 Oscillospiraceae bacterium | reverse complement strand
GTACCTGTTTCCATTTCAATATCAAAATCGTACTTACCGTATTCAAGGGCAGTTGATTGCTTCAGACCGTTTCTTAACTGTACTTCCTTTAGGTTATCGAGAATATCCTCCTCGTCAAGTTCAAGACGATTTCCTATACCAGTATCAGTGAACATGATGCTTTGTCCCTTTAATTCACTATAAATAGAAACAGTGAAGTTGGACTGCTTTGGTGTCTGACCTCTGAAAAGGTCAACAACAGAGGAAACAGCCTGCTCCTGATATTCAAGATTGGCATCAAATTGTAGTTTCATTTTTTCCTCCATTTTTGTTACAAGAATTATTTTTATTTTCTATTTCTGTCTTATAATTGTCAAATCGTTGTTTTAAAATTTTATCTATTAATTCTATTTCATATTCTTTAACATTCAGCTCTTCATAATCTGACAATCGTTTTCTTTCATTATGTATGTTTATTAATGATTTGAAAAGAGAATACATAAATATAATTATACCGATACTAAGAATAATGATTAATACTACTTTTACGCTTAATGGTGCATCTTGCGTGGATTCAGATATTTCTTCACTTTCATCTAAAAACCAAAATAAAGACGAAATCATAGCAGAAGTTAATATAGATATTAAAATTGATGAATAAAAGTCCTTTGATGTAGTTGTATAAAAGTTTATTTCTTCTTTTCGAGCAATCAATAAATCAGAACTTCCAGAGAAATTTTCATAGTATTCATCTAAAAAATTAATCATTTCAAACTTTTTGGCTTCAAGTGATGTTTTATCACCTTGTTTTATAATTTCTTTTGCCTTATTGTTTATCTCATCTGTAATTGACAATGTTTTTTCTTTTTTAGCCATAATAATCCACCTCACACCGTAGTAAACGCATCTTCTTCAAGTCCAGCCTGAATAAGTGTCAGTTTGATATTGGTCTTTGTGCAGTCATCGGCAAAGCCCTCATCCTTGAAAATAACCTTCCAGGTTTCGGGAGCCTGCTCCTTATACATCTGCACCATACCCTCTGCGACGGAAACAGTAATATTATCATCAAGGCACATCATCAACGCACCAAAGCCGATTGAATACACCTTTTTGCCGTCAATCTCGGCAACATCAACAGGATAGGAAAGGTCAAGTCCCATTTTGAGCATAAACTCATAGACCACGTCCTCCTCTGTTCTGTCGGGAACGTAGTTGTTTATCATATCATCGAGAGTAAGTTCAAGATTATCAAAATCGGGATTCCACTTTTTAAGGTTGGAGCTGTCAAGCTTGAACACCTTAAAGCCGATATCTGGAACTGTTTTCGGCTCTTCGTCTATTTTAAGCTGTTCGTTTCCGCTTTCGATTTCAGTCTTTATCTTTTCGCCTGCACGTCTTATTCTTTCCTTGCCTATTTCGCAGATATTCTTATAGCCTGCCTTGAAAGCTTCTGAATCTTCTGTCGTCGGCTCGGGGAGTTGAACGCAGATAAAGCGTCTGTTTCCGCCGTTCTCTGCATTTAACTGCATAACAGCGTGGGCTGTTGTTGCTGAACCACTGAAAAAGTCGAGGATAATATCATTTGGCTGTGTGGTAATATCCATCATTTTACAAATCAACTTAATTGTTTTAGGAAAATCGAAAATACCCCTACCAATAAGTGCTTCTAAATCTTTACTTGCTGAATCAGTTGTATCAACATCTTTTCTATACCAAAGATTTGCTGGTACAATTCCTCCTTCCATTTCATATAAAAATTTTTTGAGACGTGGATATTGATTTTCACCATTCTTTCCCCAATATAGTTTATTATCCTTAACATGTTGTTCGTATGTTGCGTACTCATATTTCCACGCATTTGTTGGATGAGTAACCATTTTACCTGTAATTGGATTTTCTATATCATAGCTTAAATTAGGACGTTGTTCTTTTAAAGCTGGGTTTACATAAGAAACACTTGTCCATACTCCTCTTGGGTCATTATCAGGGTTAGTGTATATAGAATCATTTTTTTCATTTCTTGATTCTCTTAATACACTTAATTCTGAGGATTTGCGATACATCAATATATAATCTGTAAGCGATGCAAACATTTTTGCATTGTTACTTCTTGTAAATCTTTTTTCCCAAATAATATGTGTTATAAAATTGTCTTCTCCAAACACCTCATCACAAATCTTTTTAAGATTATCAACTTCATTATCATCAATCGAAATAAAAATAACACCATCATCAGTAAGCAGATTTCTTGCAAGCCTTAAACGAGGGTACATCATATTAAGCCAGTCGGTGTGAAAACGTCCGCTTGCTTCTGTGTTAGTGCTTATTCTGTTGCCCTCTTCATCTGTCTGCCCCGTAATAGCCTTGTAGTTTTCAAGGCTGTCGTGATAATTATCGGGATAGACAAAATCCTTGCCTGTGTTGTATGGCGGGTCTATGTATATCATCTTAATTTTGCCATGATAGCTTTTCTGCAATATTTTCAGCACTTCAAGGTTATCGCCCTCAATATAGAGGTTCTGCGTATCGTCCCAGTCCTTGCTTTCTTCCTTGCAAGGACGGAGAGTACCTGTTGAGGGTGTCTGTGAAAAGCGTAAGGCTTTGCCTTTGCCGTTCCATTTGAAGTTGTAACGCTCCTTGTCATCGTCAACATACTCGCCAAGTATCTGACGGAGCATATCAAAGTCAATCTTTCCGTCACATTCCACCTCAGGGAACAGCTGACGGAGATTTTTTACGTTTTCTTCCAGTATATCAAGGGAATTTCCGTTAAGTTCAGGCATTTTGGGTGTCCTCCTTAAAAATGTTCAAGAACCCTTTTGTGATATTCAGGGTCTTCTTCAAGTGCATCGTAAATAATATGATTTGTGTAATATTCGCTAAACAAGGAATAATCATAATCAGCTTTATCAGTCCAAGAACATAAAATACTCTTTTTTATCTGCTTGTGTTCAAATAAATCCTGTATAGGTTTGTTATCCTTTTCTCTGCACAAAGAATCAATTGGATAAACAATAGCAAAATCAAAATCGTGGTCAGTTTTATGCCAAGTTCCCTGATTATTAAAGCTATCAAATTGATAAAAATTCTTTCCTATTTTGATTTTTTCACCTGCTTTGGGTTGTTTCTTTAAACCTGCCCATCCTAAAAATGCATCATTGGCTATATTCTGTAATGCATTTATTCTGAATAATATCTTTGCACCAGTATAGTGTTTGTTAATCACAGCCATTGCAAGTTTATGTTTTTCGTACTGATGTGTTCCTGTAATCAATATACCTTTATCATCGCTTTTAATAAATTCCTCAAACTGAGCTATTGCTGTCGCTTTGTTATTCATTAAGATTCCTCTCTTTCTCCAGTTTCTTAATCTTCATATTGATTTCCATTTTCTTATTGAACTCGGTAGCCTTTTTAAGCTCTGCACGCAAAGCGGTAATCTGATTATCAATCTCTGCATTTCTGCGTAGCAGCTCACGGGCTTCCTCACCGCTTATTTCCTCATCGGTCAGCTTTTCTGCATTGAACACAGCAACCGCATCAACAATATCCGAATACATATCAAAGAAGTTAGTATATCGGAAATTACTGATATTAAGCCTGTCCCATAAATTACTATCTACGTCCTGCCATTCGGTGCAGATAGGCTCTTCAAGGGTAGTTTTGCTATTGTCGGCAAGATTAAAACGTTGATGAGCCGTCCACAGCTGATACTTACCCTCAAAGCTGAATATCAGCATCATAGGATAAGGAATAGCACGCATAATAATTTCCGCAATACGCTTTATTCCCTTATTCTCGCTAAGGACTACTTCCATAACCTCGATTTCAAGGTACTCACGTTCCTCAGTAGTATATGCAGGAATGTTCATATTATCCTGATTAAGACAATAAATCCACGTTATCTTGTCTATGGAATCAACGAACAAATCCTTGTCACTTTTGGATAGAGCAGCGTTTTCATAGAACATCTTCTTGAATACGGTACGGCTGATTTTACATTCATCGGGAATATTCAATTTATCGTAAATATCCATAACTGCTCCTTATCTTAACACAAGAAATGTTATAAGCTCAAAGTCCTCAATACCGTCAAAGAAAGAGGTCTGCATAGTTGTTCCGCCTCTGCTGAAAAGACTTGCAACGCCGATTTCCTGCTTTCTTCCGATAAGCTCCTGAATTGCTGTTTCAAGCAGGTCGGAGTATTTCTTCATATCGTGACCGTCGTCGGTTTCCTTGTTGAACTCTGCCACAAGCTCTGTAAGGACTTCATTCTTGCCACAGCACAGCTTTTTATAATAATCAAGAATACGTTTAGCCTGTAAATATGACAGCTTGACTTCACCGTCATCAGTAATATACACAAGATAGAACGGGAACAGTGGGTTCTGCTCTTTGGACTGCTCCTTGCCCTGAATCTGACGGAGTGTGAATATTACACCTGGTTTTACTGTGTCACGCAGACTTTCATCTATATCGGTTACGGCATAAAGTCCAGTCGGGGCAGTGCTTAACTGCTTACGGTGATTTTTCATATACTCCATAAGGTCTGTTTTGAAGTCATTGAAGGTAACATCGGTAATTGATATACCGCCTGATATTTCTTCAAGGTCAACAACCTCAGTTTGTAGCTGCTGAAGCTGTTTTTTACGATATTCAAGGTCTTTCATTTCCTTGCTTTCGTTTTCCTCGATATAATCCTCTTCGCCCGTAGCAGATACATTCAGCAGAACCATACGTCCCTTTACACGCTGTGCAAGGTTAATATAATCGTCAAGCTCCTTCATTGCCCAGAAGTTCACAAGCTGAATTTCTGCATTTGAAGAACCGATACGGTCAATTCGTCCGAAACGCTGTATAATGCGGACTGGATTCCAGTGGATGTCATAGTTGATAAGATAGTCGCAGTCCTGTAAATTCTGACCTTCGGAAATACAGTCGGTAGCAATAAGCACATCAATTTCGTCCTGCATTTCGGGATATATCTTTGCACATTCCTTTGATTTAGGTGAAAACAGCGTAAGAACAGTATTAAGGTCGGTCAATCGTATACTGTTTTTGTACTCTCTGCCCACAGGTAAAGTAGAACGTTTATTGCCTGCACCTGTTACAATAGCAGAGTAAATTCCACGATTTTTTAGTTCCTCAGATAAGCAATCGTAAAGATAATTTGCCGTATCAGCAAATGCTGTAAATACAATAACCTTTTTGTTTCCTACATTTATCGGGTTATCAATTTTATGATTGATTATCCGTTTTAATTCAAGAAGCTTTGCATCACGCTCAACAGTGATTTTTCGTGCATCATCAAGGATAAGCTGTAGTTTATCAGCATCATCTGATAAATCCTGACGCCATTTTACTAAATCCATATCCTGCAATAACACCTTAACTTTATTTCCAAACAGCATATTGTCAAGGTCATTATCATCAAGGTCAATATCCTCAATGCTCATATTATCGCCTATATCATACTGATTGTTGTCAATAATAGATATAGTATCTTTAATACGTCCGAGTATCTTTTCAATAGTTAAAGCAAAGGAGTATATGGAACTTTCCATTCTTTTAAGCAGCCCCACACGAATAAGTCCGATAAGGCTTGCTTCACGGTCTGCCTGCTTGAAAACAGACTGCCCCGAACCTACCGACATATCATACTTACGCTCATATTCCGCACGCTTTTCGGGAAGAACATAAGAAAGCGGAGAATACAGACCTAAAGTCAGCTTCTTAATCTGCTTATTTACCTTTTCAATAGGAGGAAATTCTCCAAGTGTATCAATATCAGCATAAACATTGTTTGGCTTTCTTCGTTCAGGAAATTTGCCTATTTCAGATGAATCATAATACTTTTCAATATGCTTTCTTGAACGTGCAATAGTAAGAGTATCAAGCAATTTGAAATAATCAACATTCATCATTTCAACAAAACTTTCTGTTGTACGCTTTACATCAGGAAGTTCAGACCATCTGTTGAATACAGTCTGTGCTTTTTTCAATACCTGTTCAATGCTTGCAATGCCAACTCCTGATAATGCAGCATCTTTTCCTTCTGTAATAAAAGCAATCTGATTTTTTATATCGTTCATACGATTATTTACAGGCGTAGCAGATAACATAAGCACCTTTGTCTTAACGCCTGACTTGATAATTTCGTTCATCAGATGCTCATAGCGTGTTACTCTGCCTTTAACAGGAGGGTTATTTCTGAAATTGTGGCTCTCATCAATTACAACAAGGTCATAGTTACCCCAATTTACAGTTTCAAGAGAAATATCGCCCGTATAACCACTTGTCCTGCTTAAATCGGTATGATTAAGCACATCATAATTAAATCTGTCGGAAACAAATATATTTCTCTTGTCGTTTCTTGTATATACAGCCCAGTTGTCATGAAGCTTTTTAGGAGTAAGCACAAGAACACGGTCATTGCGAAGCTCGTA
Organism: Oscillospiraceae bacterium; assembly: GCA_045611725.1. Taxonomy (GTDB): domain Bacteria; phylum Bacillota; class Clostridia; order Oscillospirales; family Ruminococcaceae; genus UBA5884. The sequence continues at coordinate 1,666 of JAZKXQ010000207.1, read as the reverse complement.
ATATTTGATAATCGCAAGTGCAGTAAAAGTTTTACCAAGACCTACACTATCGGCTATAATACAGCCGTTATATCGTTCAATTTTATCAATAGCACCAATAACGCCGTCACGCTGGAATTTATATAGTTTATTCCATATAAGAGTTTCTTTGATACCTGTTTTTGTCTTTACAATAGTATCCTCGGTAAGCTCGCCGAGATATTCCCTGAACACATTATAAAGGGTTATAAAGTAAATAAACTCTGGCGTATTCTCTTTATAAAGCACTTGCATGTGTTCAAGAACTTTATCTTTTACATCTTCAACGGCAGCAGAATTGTTCCATAGTTCATCGAACATCTGTAAATATACAGATGTAAATTCATTACCATACATACAAGTGTTTGAGTCAATTCGATTTGATGGGGTAATTCCCAATCCGTCCGTTGTGAAATCAACAGAACCGTTTATACATACACTGTCATCGGCATTATCAATATGTATCAAACGAGGCTGGGCAGGATTTTCTCTTTTCAACGATTTTATTTCAGCCTTGTTTGAAAGCCACTCCGCACATTCCTTGGCAATAGCGGATTGACGCATTTCGTTGCGAAGCTTCATTTCAAACTCGTTGCCAGAAATATTTTTCTCGTTGTGCTGGATATAAAATTCTCGCTGAACTTCATTGTCTGATTTTATAAAGGACGGTTCTGTAAATAAAAATCTAAGGTTATCGATTTTTGAAAGTTCCTTTTTAAGCTCGGCATAAGCATATATTGTAAAGTAAGCAGATATAACGGAAAGCTTTGAATCTTTAATAACGCTTTCACGGAGTTCGGTAACAACTTTTCCGTTTTTCTTATTATCAATAATTTTAGGTGGTTTCATATCATACCTCCGAACTTACAAATTCGCACAAATCGCTTATATCAGCATTAAGAACCTCTGCTATTTTTAGCATTACAGTCAAAGACACAGGTTCATCATGATTCAGACGAGTCATTGTACAGCTTGAAAGGTTAGTCATTCTGCGTATATCGGCTTTGGTCATCTTCCTATCGATAAGTAGTTTCCACATTTTATTGTAAGACACTCTCATAAATTTCCTCCGCATCAGATTTCAATTATATTTATTATATCACATCCACAACTAAAATTCAATAAAAATATCTAAAATTCGACATAGCAAAATAGTATGTAGTAAATGTCAAATTGCTTTCTACGCCCTCGAAAACTAATATTTTATATCACGTTTTAATATAAATGTCATATGCTTTTTTGCAAAATCCAAATTTAAAATAAAGCACTTAATTGCATGTGTAGAAAATGGCTTAAATACGGTGTTTTTTAGATTTTCAATTATTTTCACACGCCCGACAGAGGAGGTGCGAATGCGTTATAGTAATTGAACAAGCGGTAAGATTGATAATAAACAAAAGCACATTTAAAGGGAAATTCAAAACGCCATATTGATGTGTATTAGGGTGCTTTGAAATCATTCAAAAGCTTATTAAACATTTTTTTGAAAAAAAGTTGCAGAATTTGTTGTATAACCAAAATTCTGCGTGTATAATAACTACGAAAGCGAATTTAAAGCTTAAACTAAATGAGAGTAGTGGTTGTATTGATTGTAAAAAAACGCCTAACCGATTGCATCGATTAAGCGTATAAAGAAAAATATATTGTT
>JAZKXQ010000206.1:0-10304 GCA_045611725.1 Oscillospiraceae bacterium | reverse complement strand
ATTATATCCATCATACCACCTTTTTGTTTCTTCAAAAGGCATACTGTATCGACTACACAATTCATTTACTTCATCTTCTGTAAATCCTGTAAATTCAGCATATTCTCTTGAATCTGTCATTGAAATTTCAGTAAACATATTCAGTGCTGAATGTTGACCATACTTTTTAATTGGCAGAATTCCTGTCATATATGCAAGAGCAACATAACTTTTATCTTTCAGTAAATTTCTTAAAAAATCAAGATATTTAGTCTGAGCATCAGTATTATTTTTATGAATTCTGAAAATACAGTCCCATTCATCTATTATAAAGATAAAAGGTATCTTTGTTTTATCAAATACAACTGCTAATACCTTTGTAAGATTTTTTCTCGGAGGAAATTTAATATCCTGAAATTCCTCTGTAAGTTCATATATTATATCTTCTGTTATAAATTCAATCATTTCATCAACATTATCAGCTTCACTAAGAAAATCCTGTATATTAAGATGAATGGTATTATATTTGTTAAGATGTTTTTTAAAAGATTCTGATTTTGAAAATTTAAGACTATTAAATAATTCTTCCGAATTACACCCTCTGCTGTAATAAGCATCAAGCATATTTGCTGTCATTGATTTGCCAAATCTTCTCGGACGGCTGACACATATAAATTTCTGTTCTCCAAATAAGACTTTATTAGTATAATTTATCATATCTGTTTTATCAACATAAAAAGCAGAATGATTAACTGCATTATGAAAATCAACATTTCCAGGGTTTAAATAAATACCCATAAACAGCACCTCTCTTCATATGAAACTACAATTAACTCCTATCTATACCATTATTATATACCATTATATATATAAAATCAAGGGAAGTACAACTGCACTTCAATTATAAATATCGAAATTTTAGAAAATGCGTAAATACAGAATTTTAGCCATTTGTCGACCTCCTTTTTTATATAAAAAACAATTTTTCTGTTTATTTTTTCAAAAATCTTTTATTTACTCAATGTTATTTGATAAGAGAACTTTCTGAGAAAATTGATTATTTAAAATATATTAACATGAATTTTTCTTAAAACCTATTGACAAAGATAATTATTTGTGTTAAAATAACAGTGTTACGTAACAATGTTATGTGAGGAGGTCATCTTATGGCACAGGATAAAGAAACCCGTGAAAAGCTTATAGAAAGTGCAAAGGCTGAATTTATGGAAAAAGGCTATAACAAAGCCTCTCTTCGTTCAATATGTGGGAAAGCAGGCGTAACAACGGGAGCACTTTATTTCTTCTTTGAAGATAAAGCAGACCTTTTCAGAGCAATCGTCAGTAAGCTTGTTGATGAACTTTTCAGAATTATGCAGTCGCATTTTGATGAGGACGACGAAATCATTATGAATCCAGATTATGACGCAAATCAAGATGACCACAGTGAGATAGCACAGATTCTCATTCATCATATTTACAGTAACTATGATGCAGCAATACTTCTTCTTAAAAAGTCGCAGGGGTCTGAATATGAAAACCTTGTCGACAGAATTGTCGAGATGACCGAAAGCAAAAGTATTGAAACGATGGAGAAAATCTGTCTTAAAAACGGAAAGAAGAAAAAGGTCAACAAATATATGCTCCACCTTGTAATTCATCTTATGGTTGACTCTTTTGTCCATCTTGTAACACACGAGCCTGACGAGAAAAAGGCACTTGCGAATATAAAGAAGGTCTTTAAAATGACTATGCACAACTGGACAGAAACTGTTCTTGACTGATAAAGTAAACCGCATAATGCGGTTTATTTTACAAACATAACATAACACTGTTATGTTATGTAAATACAGATAATTTTGCCGAAAGGCTTTTTTTAAATAACAAAACATAACATTGTTATGTGAATTATGGAGGTAGCAATTATGTATCTTGAAGTAAAAGAAGTAAAGAAAAGTTATGGCAATAATGGAAACTACATTCAGGTTTTAAAAGGTATTACAACAGGGCTTGAAAAAGGTCAGATGTGTGTAATTCAGGGAACAAGCGGAAGCGGAAAATCAACACTCCTTAATTGCATAGGTGGACTTGATGAAATGGACAGTGGCTCTGTAAAGGTTGATGGAAAAGAAATCTTCGGTCTTAAACCTGATGCACTTTCAGACTATCGTCGTGATAATTTGGGGTTTATTTTTCAGTTCTATAATTTAGTTCCGAATTTAACTGTTCGTGAAAATATCCTTGTGTGTGAATATCTTTCTGAAAACCCACTTGATGTTGATGAACTTTTAGAAACATTGGGGCTTAAAGAACATCAGAACAAATTCCCCTCACAACTTTCAGGCGGTCAGCAACAAAGATGTGCAATAGCAAGAGCACTTGTGAAAAATCCTAAACTTCTTTTATGCGATGAACCTACGGGGGCACTTGACAGTAAAACATCAAGAGATATTCTGGTACTCCTTGAGAAAATCAACGAAAAATACGGAACAACAATGCTTATAGTAACCCATAACAATTCTATAAAAAATATGGTACATAAGGTAATAATCGTCAGGGACGGACTTGTGAAAAAAGAATACATAAACGAAACAAGAGTTCCTGCTTCTGAACTGGAGGATTTATAATGAACAAAGTTTTAAATAAAAGAATACTCCGTGATTTAAAAGAGAACTTTGCTCGTTATCTTGCGTTGTTGCTGATGATAATTGCAGGAATGTTCATCATTATTGCTGTTGTAGGTGCAGCTGAAACAATTATCACTGGCACGAATGAGCTTGTCATAGAAGACAAGGTTGAGGACGGACAGTTCAGTGTTTTTCTTCCACTTACAAAAGAGCAGGAAAATGAACTTACAGACATCGGAGTTACTATTGAAAAAATGTTCTCTGCCGATATTAAAATGGATGATGGTTCAACACTCCGTCTTATGAAAAAGAGAGAAAATATAAATCTCATTCATATTGATGATGGCAGACTTCCTGAAAAGGAGGGCGAAGCTGTTATCGAAAAAAGATATGGCGAGGAACATAATATTTCACTTGACGATACTATTGAAATTAATGGAACAACTCTCACTGTAACAGGTATAGGAAGCGTTCCCGAATATGACAGCCCTATGAATAAGCTTTCCGACACAGCTGTTGAAAGCAGTCTTTTTGGACTTGTATTTGTGACAACGGAACAGTATGATGAAATTCTTGCAACCACACCTGTTGTTGAGGATTATTGCTATGCTTACCGCCTCAATGATAAGCTCACACATGATGAACTGAAAGAGAAAATCAAAGCACTTGAATTTGATTACACAAAAGTAGAAGACAGATATTTTCTTGAAACGATAGAAGAAATAACAGACAGAAAAGAAAAAATCAGCGATGGTGTAAAAGATATAAATGACGGTGCTAAAGAACTTCGTGACGGAATTTCTGCTATGGGTTTTGGTGAAACTGAACTCTATGCCGGTGCAGACAAACTTTATGACGGAACAATCGAACTCAAGGAAGAAACTGACAAGCTCCTTGACGAATTCTTTGAAATTGATATAGATAATCTGACATCTTTTATAAAGGCAGAGGATAATCCTCGTATCCTTGCCGCTGCTATTGACCTTGAGATGAACAAGACTGTCGGTCTTGCGGCCGGAATAATCTTAATGATACTTTTTACCTATGTAATTTCGGTTTTTGTAATTCATCAGATTCAACGTGAAAGCAGTGTTATCGGTGCACTTTATGCTCTTGGTGCTAAGAAAAAAGACCTTATCCGCCATTACATAACCTTACCTACAATTATCTGCTTTGTCGGTGGACTTATTGGTTCAGCCATAGGTTTTAGCAGCTTCGGAATAGAATGGCAGATGGCAGACAGCTATAGTTATTTTTCTATTCCCGATATATCTCCGGCATATCCTCTCTATCTGATTATTTATGCAGTTATAATGCCTCCTGTAATTTCAGTAATCGTAAACTATATTGTAATCAGCAAAAGACTTTCAAAGACAGCTCTGTCACTTATGAGAAACGAGCAGAAAATCCCTAAAAGAAGCAGAGTAAATCTTAAAGGAATGGGCTTTATCCGCCGTTTTCAGATACGTCAGATGCTTCGTGAAACAAGAACAGGTATAACCGTAATTTTCGGTATGTTCATCTGTCTTCTTATCTTTATGCTTGGTATGAACTGTTATGTGCTTTGCAACAACATCAAGATTGAAAACACAGAGGATACAAAGTTCGGATATATGTATAATCTTAAATATCCTGAAGAAATAATTCCCGAAAACGCAGAAGCCTGCTATATGGAAAATCTATCAAAAACAAATATGGGTTATACTCTTGATGTAAATATCATAGGCGTTGACGATAACAATAAGTATTACCCCACAATTTTCGTTGAGGGAAAAAGCAGTATTGCAGTTTCATCATCAGTAGCACAGAAATACAACCTTTCTGTTGGTGATAAGCTTATTTTAAGTGATACGGCTAACGATATGGACTACGCATTTACTGTTGATGGTATTACTGATTATTCTGTCGGACTTTCCGTATTTATGAATATAGATAGTATGCGTGAGCTTTTCGGTAAAGACGATGATTACTACAATATGCTACTTTCCGATGAAAAGCTTGATATTGACGATGGAAGAGTTTATTCCGTTACAACAAAGGCTGATATAGAAAAATCGGCATCGGTTTTTGTTGACCAGATGAGAGGAATGTTCACGATGATGATTACAATGTCAATAATCATTTTCTACGTTGTAATGTATCTGATGATGAATGTAATGATTGACCGTGCTTCATTCGGAATTTCACTCGTAAAGATTTTTGGTTTCCGTACAAAGGAAATCCGCAAGCTTTATCTTAACGGAAATGCTCTGACGGTTGCTGTCGGTGCGATTATCACTATCCCACTTTCAAAGCTTATAATGGATACAATATACCCAAGCTTTATCGCACAGAATGCCTGCGGTCTCAATCTACATTTCCCGTGGTATATGTATGCTATGATTTTTGCAGGAATAATGATTTTCTATTTCGTTGTAAGTGCAATACTTATAAAAAATATAAAGAAAATCACACCAGCAGAGGTGCTTAAAAACAGAGAATAATATAAAACAAGGAACGCTGTGCTTTAGTAGCGTTCCTTATTTTATATTGCCGTTCTATCTCTTTTTATAAGTATTTCAAAAACGTTATTGAAGAATTTCATAATATAAAGGTGGATATTTCCAAAAGATTGGATTCCACATTTAAAGTTATGCCTGAACGCTGGAAAGTTGAAATAACTCTTTCATGGTTTAATCATTCAAGGAAACTTTAAAAAAATTATGAAATAAAAACTTTTATCAAGAAAATATTTGTATTATATCCAATTTATCTACTTTAATTAAACGATTTTAGCTTGTGAAGACAAATTCTGAATTTTTCTGCATCTACTTTTAGTCTTTATAATTTGTTGGTTTATAAAAGTTACAAGATTTCTTTGAACATTTAACATTAAAAAAAGATTTATTTAAAATAGTCTGAGCTGTTATTCCCGTAAACATACCAGCTATACAGCCTGAAACTATTAATACAGGAAAATATGCTATTACATAAAATGAACGCATAATAAGCATCGCCATTATGATTTGTCCTGTATTATGCAAAACAGCTCCTATTATACTGCATAACCATATGTATTTTTCAGATATAAATTTTTTTAATACAATCATTCCAAAAAAGCATAGTAATGCTCCTGAAATACTATATAACATAGCAGAAATATTTCCACTGAAAATTGAACCAAGCAATATTCTTGAAAATATCATCATAGCTGTTTCCTTTGCTGTAAAATGATACATACAATAAACAGTAATTATATTAGCAAGTCCAAGCTTTACACCCGGAATTGGTGATAAATTCGGCAAACGAAGTTCAACTATAAAAATTATAAGTGCAAGTGATGTCATAAGCGATAATTCTGTAAGTTTTTTAGTATTCATATATTACTCCTCACTGAATCTTATAATAAGATGATTTGGAAGACATACAACAGGCAAACTGGCAGATTTTAAAGTTCCCATTTTTACACAAGTATTATCAGAACATTCTGCTTCAGATACATATATTTCACCATCATTAATTGTTATAATATTTTTGTATCCATTATATTCAACTTCAATATTCTGATTTTCAGCTGATGATAAGTCAAAAGTATAAATAACATTTCCGTCCTGAACTATTTCCACCATGTTACTTTCAGATGGTTTCATAACTATAAATATACCTATAACAGAAAATATAAACAACAAAACAACTGAATAAATAATAAATTTTACTTTTCTATTCATATCTGATAATTCCCATATCCATTCCACTGATATTTTGAAAATTTTCTTCAATTCCTTCAGTTATATAAATTCTTGCTTTGTCTGTAACAAAAATCATATCAAAATTATTATTTTCTCTCCAGTAATCTGTTGCTTTTTCTTTTCCCATTACAAATAATGCAGTTGAAAGAGCGTCGCATATTATCCCTTCATCTCCGATTATTGTAACTGATACAAGTCCGTTATCAGCAGGATAACCGTCCTGTGAATCAAGTATATGCCAGTATTTGTTGCCCTCATCATCTGTAAAAAATCTTTCATAATTGCCAGATGTTATAACTGCTTTGTCATTTACTGAAATTATTCCCATTTCTTCATTAACTTCAAATGGATTTTTTACAGCAACATTCCATAATGAGCCATCATGCTTTGTGCCAAGCGTCTGAACATTTCCTCCAAGATTTATAATTGCTGAACTGATATTATTTTCTTTCAGAATATCTATTATACAATCTCCTGTATATCCTTTTGCAAGTGAACCGAAATCAACTTCATATCCATCAGGAACTGTCACTGAATTTTCATTGACTTTAACTTGTCTGAAATCAACATTTTCAAGAAGTAAATCAAGTTTATTCTGTTCAGGTATTTTATAATTCTGAGTTGTAAATCCCCATTCTTTAAGAACAGGATAAAGAGTAATATCCAAAGCACCGTCAGTTTTATATCCCATATCAATTGCAGTATTTACTATATTAACAGTATCTTTGCTGACTTTAGCTGTATTTCCATCAGAATTATTTATTTTCCATACATCACTGTCCTGATTTGTAACTGAAAGCATATTTTCAAGTTCAATTATTTTTTCTTCTGACATATCAAGGCATTTTTCTGCATTACTTCCATATACTTTTAAATTCATATATGTATCCATAGCAAAAATATCTCTTGATAAAACACTGCTATCCGACCGGGATTTCCCAGTCGGATTTATAGTATCTGAACAACCACACAATATAAAAGAAAGTGCAGTTACAAACATAATTATTTTTTTATCCATTTTAATCATAATCTATCTTCTTGCTGAATCAAGAGCAGACTGTACAGCCTGCATTATAGCTTCTGAACTGAATGTAGCACCTGAAACTGCATCAACTGAACTGTTCTGTGATGAAAGTATCTGGTCAAATACTGAAGCACTTGCTGTTTCAAAATACCAGGAATCACTTTCATATGTTATACCTTCAATTGAAACAATAACATCATTTTCAATTGTTATAGTTACTTCAACATCTCCGTCATAACCATATGCTGTTGCTGTATATGTACCATTATTGTAGATATATTCAGGCTCTGGTTCAGGTTCAGGAATTTCTTCCTGTATCGGTTCTTCTACTGGTTCTTCATAGTTTTCTTCTACAGGTTCTTCATAAATTTCTTCCTCTATAAGTTCTTCGTAATTTTCTTCTGCCGGTTCTTCTGCAACATCTTCAATTATTTCTTCTGTTTCCATAGCTGATTCTTCAGAAGTCTGTTCAGCAGTAGTTTCTTCTGTTGTTGTAATTTCAGTTGTTTCCTCAGTTTCTTGTATAGTTGTAGCTTCAGTCGTTTCTTCCCTTTTCTCTGTAGTTGTAACAGCTGTTGTTACAGTTGTCTGAACGGGTTCAGAGTTATTTTTTTCTGTATTATCAGCCTTTGAACAAGCTGTAACAGGTATAAGCAACAATGCAACAATACCTGCACATAAAGCATTAAGCCATGTACTGTTTTTAGTTTTTTTCTTTACTGTCATATATTTCTTTATACGGAATACACCATAGCTTATGAATACAAGACTATACATAAAAATACTTAACAGATAGCCCTCACGTCCTGTACGTGCCATAGGAACACAAAGCGTCATTACATGAACGTATATAAGAGCATAGAAAACATATGCTGTTCTTTGAATTTTTTTCCACAGTTTAGCATTCATTTTCTTTCTTACAGACGGAAATGACATTATTGTAAGAGGTATCATTATCAGAAGCATAACAATAGTCATTATACTTGCTGAAATCTGTCCTGTACTCATTCTTCCAGCATCAGTAAACAGTCTTACAAAATATGTTTTGCCATATCCTATATTATGACCAAGTGTAAGAATAGCAGCAAATATTGAAAGCTCTCCTCGTATCGGCATCAAAGTCTTTATAGGCTTTGAACCATTAGGAAAGGCACCTGCCCACATTACTACACACCATAAAGCAGTCGCCAAAGCACCTCTGCTGAATAATGCAATTATATAATTATTAACAAATGTGGGCAAGTTTCTGAAATCAGCAATTGAAATTATAACTGTAACAATAACAGCTGAAATATAAAATATATTTGAGTGCTTCTTTAATGAATCTTTACATAAAAATGCAAAACTGAATGCGATGATAAGAGCTATAAGAAAAAGCATTCCTTTCCACCTTTCAGATTATTTAAATTTTTTCTTTGACAAAACAGTTGCAAAAGTCGCTGCTATTCCCATAATTAAAGCAGGAATTGCTATACCCTTTGAACCTGTTTCCGGAGTATTTTCAGCAGAAACGGTTTCTTTCTTACTTTCAGAAGATGAAGAACTGTTTTTGCTTGAATTATTTGTTGAAGTATTCTTGCTTGAGCTGTTTAATGAAGAATTATTTTTGCTTGATGAAGAATTTTTACTTGATGAATCTGATGAACTATTGTCAGAATTACTATTTGCAGATGTGGTTTCTTCTTCAATTACAAGTTCAGCTGAAAATTCAAGATTTTTATTATATCCTGTTGCAGTTACAACAAAATTATAAATTCCAGATTCACTGAAAATAAGATTGCCATTCTGAGCAGCTTCAAGATTTATAGAACCATCTTCATTAACAAGTTTAACAGATTTTCTGCCTGATGCTTTATAGTCAGTACCATTAATATTTATTGTTGCAATATTTGCAAGATAGTTACTGAACTGTTCATCTGTTGCGTCAGCAGTTTTTACAATTTTATCTTCAAATGTTACTGGAAGTGAATCTGTTGAAAGTATAAAATCAGATGTAACATCTGCATAAACTCCGTTTTTATCACTTACAGTAAGAGTATATGAACCAGGCATTGCATTTGAATATGTTATTTCAGTATCTGTTACAGAGGATTCAAGACCTTCAACAGAGTATGATTTTGCATAATCTTCAGGGAAACCAGAAATACTTACAGCTGTTTTTCCTGCATTAATATCAGCATTTTCAACTGATACAACAGAATTAAATTTAACAGGAACATAAAGAGATGTTGCAAGATTATGATAACCTGTTTCTGTAATATATGTAATACAATTGATAGTTTCACCCATAAGACCAACATAATCTTCATAGCTGAGAGTATTTCCGTGAGGTTCTTTAGTTATAAAACCACTTGACCATGCAAATTCATTATTCCAGATATTTTCAAGATGACGCATTGCATAGCTTTCTCCACTTTCTGTTTTAAGGATTACACCATAAACAGTACCTATATCAGATGTACCACCTTTGTTATTTATAGTATCTACATTTATCAGATAATCGCCCCATGCTGTAGCTGTTGAAATTGTAGCATTAACTCCTGATATATCAGAAGTATTTCCCTTTACTTCTGAGAATATAACATCTGTACCATCAGTTGTTACTCGTTTGTATGATAAAGGAACAGTATCAACAGGCTGAAAATTGTAATTATTGCTTCCAAGTGCATCAAGAGTTGACTGTGTAAGTGCTACATAATATGTAAGACCAAGAATTGTACCTGTACCATCTTCATTAGCTTGTTTATATGTACCGGCTGTAAGAGTATCCTTGCACCATTTAGATGTTGTTGCTGATGATACAGCATCTACTTCATGTCCAATACCTTCTGATTCATAAAATTCATTATATGGAATATCCATAGTACCATAAACATATTTTTCTGTTACAACATCAAATACAAGAGGAGTGTTATATCCTATTGCAGTAACTGTCAATGTATAAATACC
>JAZKXQ010000205.1:0-2181 GCA_045611725.1 Oscillospiraceae bacterium | reverse complement strand
TCTTTGGATTTATCGGAATGGTAATAGGTGTCCCTGCATTTGCAGTAATTTATACGTTGTTTAAGGCATCAGTTGATGAAAAGCTTGAAAGAAAAAATATGAGTACTGATGTTAATGATTATTGTGTAAGAGAAAGTGTTAATCAGAAAGAAATTACGGAATTCAAAGAAAATATCAAATCAGAAAAATAATAAAAAGGGCAGAGGTTATGCCTCTGTCCTTTACTTATATTTATAAGGAGGATTTTTATGGCAAAATCAAAAACATTATATGTGTGTAGTGAATGTGGATATGAAAGTTCAAAATGGAACGGAAAATGTCCTGAATGTAATATGTGGAATACTTTTGAAGAACAGGAAACGATTGCCGTAACAGGAAAAACATCATCAGCAAGAAAAATAAATGATATGTCATCAAAAATAAGTGGTCTTGAGGAAATAACAGGGGATAGTGATGTAAGATACAATACAGGCATAGGAGAGCTTGACAGAGTTCTTGGAGGAGGTCTTGTAAAGGGCTCAATAGTGCTTTTGGGAGGTGAACCAGGGATAGGCAAAAGTACGCTTTTGCTTCAGATTTGTGAATATCTTGGGAAGAATTTTTCAATTCTTTATATTTCGGGTGAAGAATCAATGCGTCAGATTAAGCTTAGAGCAGAAAGGCTTAATGTTACAACAGAAAATCTCAGACTTCTTTCAGCAACAGATGCAGAAGCCTGTGCAGATACGATAATATCTGTAAAGCCTGATATAGTTATAGTGGATTCAATTCAGACTATGAGTATACAGAGTATAAATTCAAGTCCAGGGAGCATAACTCAGGTGCGAGAATGTACAAATCTTTTTATGAGAACTGCGAAAAGCGAGGAAATACCGATATTTATAGTTGGACACGTAAACAAGGACGGAGCAATAGCAGGTCCTAAAGTTATGGAGCATATAGTAGATACAGTACTGTTTTTCGAGGGAGAAAGACATATAAATTATCGTATGCTAAGAGCAATAAAAAACAGATATGGTTCAACGAATGAGCTTGGAGTATTTGAAATGACAGATACAGGGCTTAAAGAAGTAGAAAATCCGTCACAAATGCTTTTATCGGGACGTCCTCACGGAGTATCGGGGACTTGTGTAGCGTGTATTATGGAGGGTTCAAGACCTATTCTTGCAGAGGTACAGGCATTAATTTCAAAAAGCAGTTTTTCAACTCCACGACGTATGGCAACAGGCTTTGATTTCAGCCGACTTGCGATAATACTGGCAGTTCTTGAGAAAAGAACAGGAATGTTTTTTGGCACTCTTGATGTTTACCTTAACATAGTGGGAGGCTTTAAGCTTGATGAACCTGCGGGAGATTTGGCAGTAGCACTTTCTTTATGTTCTGGATTGTGGGATAAGCCTATAAATGAGGATACAATTGCATTCGGAGAAATAGGGCTTGGAGGAGAAATTCGCTCGGTGACTCATATAGCACAGCGTATAAAGGAAGCTGAAAGAATGGGTTTTAGAAACTGCATAGTCCCCAAACAGTCTTTACAGAGCATAACAGCAGGGAAGTATAATATAAGAATTATTGGTGTGTCAAATCTTAAACAGGCATTTTCAGCCTTGGAAGCTATATCATAATGCACAAAAAAACAGATTAAAAACATAAAATTTGGTCGTATTTTAATGAATTTCAATATTTTCTCCAAAGTTAACAATTTATTCATAGAAAATTCATAGTTTTTTTTTTTTTTTGATAGAATTTTTATGAAAATTGTTTAAAAAGAGAGGATTTTTGTTATGAAATTAAAGAAGATTTTGGCAGTGGTTTCAGCTTTGGCTGTTCTTGGTGTGGGTGTTCCTTGTGAAAATTTTAACGTTTTAAATGACTTTACTATTTCAGTAAGTGCAGATGAAACTTTGGACAATGGTTTGAAATATAAAATAAATTCAGATGAAACCATTACAATCACAGACTGTGATACAAGTGTTACATCGATTGAAATTCCAGCTGAAATAGATGGTTTGCCTGTTACAAGTATTGGTAATATGGCATTTCAATCCTGTAGTAAATTAATATCAGTCACAATACCAGATTCTGTTATAAGCATTGGAAAACAAGCATTTCTTGAATGTACTTTATTATCAAAAGTGACAATTGGTAACTCTGTTACAAGCATTGGAGAGAGAGCATTCA
>JAZKXQ010000204.1:0-4718 GCA_045611725.1 Oscillospiraceae bacterium | reverse complement strand
TAACTCCTCTTGCATAGTCTGTATCTGAAAGAGTATCTGAATAATAGCTTAAACTTGCATAATTGTTATAATCGCCATTCAGCATAAGAGAATTATTTTCACACATTATAAAAACATTATCAGTACTTGTAAGAAATGTATGTGAAGGGGAGGGCAGAAAATCCATATAGAAATTTTTTGAAACTATTGTAAGAGATTTTGTAAACTGCGAAAGGTCATAATCAGCGGGATTTCTGTATGTTATCCCATATTTTTCGGCAAAGCTTTCATCATATCCACAGGCAGTATACACAGCGTCAAGAAATTTTGCAGGATTAAGAGCAGTTCTGTTTTCTTCCCATTCTATTTCATAAATTCTGTCATATTTCTGGCTTACACGCCACGTGTCATCATCTCTGTTATAATATGTAAATGTTTTTGTTTTTAAATTGACAGGTTCTTCGGAATAGCAATAAAACAATACCCTGTCTGAAAGTTTTGAAGAAAATCCAGAACCTGATGAAACATCTGATATAGTTCCGAGCTGGTCAAGAAGAAATTGTGTAAGATTATCAGCAGAAATCATACTTTCAAAGTATTCTCTGTTTGCTTCAATTTCTGGTTTAGGGAATATGAATGAAAGTATTACTGAAAGGAATATAAAGAATGAAGCAGACTTTTTATATGAACTGTCAAGTATCATTCTTACTTTTTTATCCTTTTCAGATTCTGCTGTCTGACGGCAGTGTATCATTACAGAAAGATAGAAAACAAGTAGCATTGCAAGTAATACAAACGGGATACTTTCATTTTCTTTTGCGAATATTGCAAGAGGTATCATAGTTATAAGAAATGTAACAAGTATTCTGTATCTTACTTTAGTAAAATAGTATACTGTTGAAGATACAAAAAATGCAATGCCTATGAAAAGAGTTATTACATATCTTGCAGAATATTCAAAAGCACCCTGAGGGCTTAAAAACCATAATATGAAATCGAATCCGTCATTTGAGGATTCTCCCTGTACTGCAAGAAAATACAGCAGAACGATTACAGCAAATCCTCCGAGTATCGAACAGTACTGACCGACTATACCCTTTGTGGAAAAGAATTTATAGAATGAAAATATGCCCCAGCTTATCAGAAAACCTGCAATTCCGAAAAGAATTATATGCTCGCTGTCATATATATACATAAAAGATGTTATTATTGAGAATGAAAGCATAATGGGAAGTATATCTGAAAATAAATTTTTTTTCAGCATTTTTTATCATCTCCCTCCCGATTCTTTTATATGGAAATCGCTTTCCACATACCATATTTTTTCGCCTGAAATATCTTTTTCGACAACTGCCGTCATAACCTCAGTACCTCTTTGAGAAGCGTTCTGTATGCTGTTTTCAAGCTCCGTGCAATATCTCTGTATAAATACTATACACGCTCCCGAATTTATATTTTCGGGGATATAATTTTCTCCGCAGGTTTCGGGGAAAGATGATACTTTAAGGGCTATAGTGCCAAGCTGTTCGTATGAGGCTATTTTTTCCGTATGCCACGAACCATTTTCAAAGTAATAGAATTTACATTCAACTCCGTGAGATGTACAGAAATGCAGGAATGACAGACAAGCCTCGGTAAGATGTTCCCTCATAAGTATATTTTCCTCCGTATATCCACGACATTGGGAAAGATTAAGAATAATTGATGGTTTTACAGACGGCATACTTTCATCGAGTCTTACCATAAGGGTATTTCTTTTTGATGAAAGTTTCCAGTTTATCCTTTTAAGAGAATCTCCGGCTTGATAATCACGATGTTCATACCCTGGAAAAGATGATGATGCATTGAAATCAGCAGAAACCGTTTCCTCCTCATTATCATCAATAAGCATACTATCAGCAACTGCTCTGAACATAGTTCCAACAGAATTTAGTTCGTGTATTTCGGGAACTATATCTATGCTTTTTACATCTGATATATTTTTCAGTCTGAAACTGAATATATTGAGATAATCAGAAATATATGCATTGTCAATTGAAATATATCCACTTCCACTTATATGTGAAACAATATTGCCTTTTACTGAAATTTCTTTTCTGAAAGGCACTGATAATCTTAAAATATTTTCTTCATCATTTTTAAAATGAGGTGAAGACGATATGACAAGCGATACAAAGGGAGCAGGGATAAAATTATTTTTTTTGATTTTTATTGTATATTCAAGAGCTGTATTTTTTTTGAGATACTGTTCATTGCATAAAAGTTCAGCAGTAATGCTCTTTGAGGCTATTATTGTCATAATTATTGAAATTATGGGAACTGTTATAAAAAATGCGAACATTATCATTCCGGATTTGCCGTCAAGAAAAAATGTATATACAAGAATGATAAACATTATTGTAATATAGCTGAAAGCTGTTTTGATATTTTTCATCATAATATACAGCCTCCGTTATTCAACAGGAACTGCAATATTTCCGAGTATTTCACTTATCATATTTTCAGATGTTGAATATCTTGTCCTGCCTTTAGGGGAGAGAATAATTCTGTGTGCAAGAACTGATTCAGCACAGTATTTGACATCATCGGGAGTTACAAAGTTTTTCCCAGAAATAAACGCCTCAGCCCTTGAAGCTCTGTAAAGGCTTATACTTCCTCTTGGACTTGCTCCGAGCGAAACATATTCATTATTTCTTGTAAAGCCTGTAATGTCAGTGATATATTTCTTTATCTTATCGGATACATAAACATTCATAACCTCCTGTCTTATAGTCATTATGTCATCGGTAGTCATAACAGCAGATACAGTTTTTTTCTGACTTTTCATATCTGAAAGACCTATTATATCAATTTCTTCATTACGGCTTGGATAGCCCATAGAAACCTTCATAAAAAATCTGTCCATCTGAGCCTCTGGAAGATGATAAGTGCCATATGTTTCAACTGGATTTTGAGTAGCAAGTACCATAAACGGTTCAGGAACGCTTCTTGTCTGTCCATCAACAGTAAGCTGAAATTCCTCCATAACTTCAAGAAGGCTTGACTGCGATTTTGGGGAGGCTCTGTTTATTTCATCTGCAAGAAGAAAATTGCACATAGCAGCACCTTCACGGTATTCAAATTCATTTGTTTTTGAATTTAATACTGAAAAGCCTGTTATATCAGACGGCATAATATCGGGTGTCATCTGTATTCTGTTGAATTTTCCGCTTACAGTTCCCGCAAGAGCAGAAACAAGCTGAGTTTTACCAACTCCTGGAACGTCCTCTATCAGTATATGTCCTCCGCATATAAGAGCATTTATAACCTTTCTTACAGTATCATCTTTGCCAATGATTACTTTTGAAATATTATCAGCTATAAGCCTTATTTTCTCATTCATAAAATAAAAACTCCTTTTAATTTTATTTACTCAAACCAAACTTTCGAGCCGGTAAATTATAGATTTTACTTATCTTTGTAACGAATTAAAGTTTTTTGCCAAGCTTTTTTTCAAAAAAGCGGCGGCACTGCCGACTTATCTGTTTTTGAGTTCAAGGGTATCTCCGCAGTATTTTTTACGGTATCTGTTCGGAGTAATTCCTGTAATTTTTCTGAAAATGCTTATAAAATGGCTTGAAGAACTGAAACACAGATAACTGCTTATTTCCGAACAGGAATAATCAGAGTATCTCAGCATTTCCTTTGCGGTATCTATTCTCTTATTCTGAATGTATACGCTTATATTTACTCCTGTTTCCTTTTTGAAAAGCGATGAAAGATATGATGCAGTAATTCCCACATATTCGCTTAAATCCGGAATTGTTATTCTGTTATGGAGATTTGAGTATATATAGTCTATACATTTTCTTACAGGCTTTGAATAATTCATATTTTTTCTTACTTTGGCAGATTCTTTTACAAAATCCACAACAGCATTTTCAAAGAGTTCTTTTATTTCTTCAATAGTGCCACATTTATCCATATTCTGTATATACAAATCACTAAGAGTATAGCACATAGACTGTTCAGCACCACAGGAAATTGTAATTCTTGTTATTATAGCTATTGCCGATACAAAATGGTAACGGCTGTTCATAAGAGGATTATCTGAAAGCTTTCCCACTCTTTCCGAAAGAAACATATCAACAAGAGGCTTTATTTTTTCAGCATCGCCTTGACGGATACATTCATAAAGCAGAGATTCTTCATCGTATGTATGATGATTTGTTGTATATTCTCTTTGTATAAAAGCCTCTCTTACAAAGGATTTTTTTATATTACAAATTCTGTTATCCATAATATTACCTCCTACGCTTTTAATTAGTTAATTATACCATATACTTAGAAAAAAGTAAATAAAAATATGATATAAAAAGTAAATTTCTGATATACTTAAACAATATGATATGATATAATCTGAATAAATCAAAAATCAAAAAATAAAGGAGGATTTTTTATGGGATTTCCAAAAAATTTTATGTGGGGAACAGCTTCATCAGCTTATCAGATTGAAGGAGCTTACAACGAGGACGGCAAAGGATTAAGCATATGGGACGAGTATTCCCACGAAAAAGGACATATAAAATTTGATGAAACAGGTGATGTTGCCTGTGACCATTACCATAGATATAAAGAGGACGTTGCCCTTATGAAACAAATGGGTATAAAGAATTACCGTTTTTCAGTTTCGTGGAGTAGAATTTTTCCCGATGGTATTGGTGAAATCAATCAAAAAGGTCTTGAATTTTATTTAAATC
>JAZKXQ010000203.1:0-2036 GCA_045611725.1 Oscillospiraceae bacterium | reverse complement strand
GCCATAAAAACACGTCCTTTCATATTTTCATATAAACATATGATTATCTGTTCATATATTAGCATATTTTTATCCGTTTGTCAAGTATTATTGACAAATTTATTATAAAATTTTTATAATAATTATAAATTACACAATTCACCTCTTTCATAATAGAAAGAGGTGAATTATATTAGAAATATTAAAGTTTACCTTTTTTCTCAAGTTTCTTTCTTGCTTTAGCTTCAAATTTGGCAGCTTCTTTTTCAAGTCTTTTTCTTTCCTTTATTTCAGCTGGTGAAAGACTTTCTTCAAGTTTAGCTGTTTCTTCTGGTTCATCATCTTCCTGAACAAGTACTCTTGTAGCACGTTTGCTTGATGGAACATATTCTTCAAATACAGGGATTACATCATTATCATCATCTTTTTTTGAATCTTCACCCATCTGATTGAGAGCATCTTCTATTGAAGACAAAACAGAATTATCAAATATAGGAGTTGAATTTTCAGTTTTTTTCTTCTTCGATTTAGGTAATTTAGGAGTCTGACTAACTGGCTGTTGTGACATCTGATTAAGAGCTGTACCCATCATAGAATTTGGTTGTACTACAACAGGCTGTGCATATGGCTGTTGTGGGTATTGTGGCTGTGCATACGGCTGTTGTGGGTACTGTGGCTGTGCATATGGCTGTTGTGGATACTGTGGCTGTGCATATGGCTGTTGTGGATACTGTGGCTGTGCATATGGCTGTTGTGGATACTGTGGCTGTGCATATGGCTGTTGTGGATATTGTGGCTGTGCATATGGCTGTTGTGGATACTGTGGCTGTGCATATGGCTGTTGTGGATATTGTGGCTGTGCATACGGCTGTTGTGGATACTGTGGCTGTACATACGGCTGTTGTGGATACTGTGGCTGTGCATACGGCTGTTGTCCATTATAAACTGGATTTTCCATCTTTTTGCCAACTGGATTAAGTGGTTCAGGTTCTGGAATTTCAGGTTCATTTATATCAAATGGTTTTATCTCTGCAAATACGGGTGTTTCAACTATTTTTGTAACTCTTGAAGGTGCTTTCTCGACAGGCTTATTTATAACCGGAACTTCTGGCTTTACAGGAACTTTTTTAATAGTTGGTTCTTCGATAACTGGGATTTTTTCGGCAACTGGTTCTTCAATAACCGGAATTTCTTCGACAGTTGATTCTTCAATAACTGGAATTTCTTCGACAGTTGGTTCTTCAACAACTGGAATTTCTTCGGCAACTGGTTCTTCAATAACTGGAATTTCTTCGACAGTTGGTTCTTCAATAACTGGAATTTCTTCGGCAATTGATTCTTCGATAACTGGAATTTCTTCGAAAACTGGTTTATTAAATTCCTTTAAATTTGGAATTTCTTTATCTTCTGGCTCAACAGGAATTATCAAGTCTACTGGAGCATCTTCAACTTTTGAAACTTGTTGTTTATCTACTCTTGAATTTTTATTAGCATTAAACTTTATCGACATAACTTCATCATCATCAAGTTCTGACAATGAAACAATTTTTGGTTTTCTAAGTACTTCTTCTGAATCTGTTTTATGTGTTTCAATATTATTTTTCACAGATGTTTTTGAAAGTATTTCCTGTAATGACATAATTTTAACTGAATTTTCATCTTTAACTTCATCATCAGAAATTTCTTCAATAACATTTACAGACTCTGGTATATTATTTACAGGATTTGTAGGCTGTGTTGGTACTGCAAACTGTTTGAGGAAATCATCTCCCTCTAAATCCATTGATGGTACTGTCTGCTTTGGTGTACTGTTCACAGGATTTGTAGGCTGTGTTGGTACTGCAAACTGCTTGAGGAAATCATCTCCCTCTAAATCCATTGACGGTGCTGTCTGCTTTGGTGTATTATTTACAGGATTTGTAGGCTGTGTTGGTACTGCAAACTGTTTAAGGAAATCATCTCCCTCTAAATCCATTGATGGTGCTGTCTGCTTTGGTGTATTATTTACAGGATTTGTAGGCTGTGTTGGTACTGCAAACTGTTTGAGGAAATCATCT
>JAZKXQ010000202.1:0-3616 GCA_045611725.1 Oscillospiraceae bacterium | reverse complement strand
ATTAAATGGAATTGTTTTTGTCAAACAGGAAGAAAGCTATACCTCCAAAGCATCTTTTTGGGATAAAGATGAAATACCAGTATATAATGCAGATAATCCTCAAAAATATAAATTCAGTGGGTCACGAATAAAAAGAGGAATATACAGAACATCTGAAGGAAAATTAATAAATGCAGATGTGAATGGTGCATTGAATATACTTAGGAAAAGTAGTGTTGTGAGCTTAGAAACTCTATACAGTAGCGGTGAAGTGGACACACCTGTAAGAATAAGGGTTGCCTAAAATATTTGGGTGGAGACTTAAATACCAGACTTCTTATGAAGCCCCCACCTCTACAGGTGGGGGTAGAGTTCACTTGCAGAATTTTTAACAAATATGGAAAGGAGGCTGGCGTTTTCAACATCAATGTTGAATGTCTGCCGGTTTTTATGGAAAACAAATGTTATTCCCTCGGAATAGATGTGGGTTCAACCACTGTTAAAACAGTTATAGCTGATGAAAACAGCAAGATAATATATTCAAAATATGAAAGACATTTTTCCAAAGTAAGAGAAACTGTTGTTGAACAGCTTGAAATAATCAGAAGTGAATTTCAGAGCTGTCTTTTCAGATTATGTATAACAGGTTCGGCTGGTCTTGGGATTGCAACTGCCGCCTCACTTCCGTTCGTTCAGGAGGTTCACGCAGCTTTTATCGCTGTTAAGAATACTTATCCCGATGCAGATGCAGTTATAGAACTCGGAGGAGAGGACGCTAAAATTATATTCCTTACAGGTGGAGTAGAACAGAGAATGAACGGTTCTTGTGCAGGTGGTACGGGTGCTTTTATTGACCAGATGGCTACTTTGCTCGGAATTACTCCTAATCAGCTTGACGAATTTTCTCTCAAGGCTGAAAAAGTATACCCGATAGCCTCAAGATGTGGTGTTTTCGCAAAGTCCGATATTCAGCCTTTGCTTAATCAGGGTGCAAAGCGTGAGGATATTTCTGCAAGTATTTTTCAGGCTGTTGTTGACCAGACTGTTTCAGGTCTTGCTCAGGGCAGACGTATTGAGGGAAAAGTTCTTTTCCTCGGAGGCCCTCTTTCATTCCTTGAAGGTTTGAGAAAGGCTTTTAAGACTACTCTTGACCTTGATGACAATAATGCTGTATTCCCGAAAGAAGCCCCTGTATTTATGGCTTATGGCTGTTCTCTTTATGCAAAGGATACAAGCGACCCTGTTTCTCTCGATGACGCTATTGAAAGAATATCAAATACAAAAATTTCCGAAAATGTCATTACAGGTGAACGTCTTTTCAGAAGTCACAAGGAATATGAGGAATTTGTTAAAAGACATAGTAATTTTGACCTTAAATATGAGGATATAAGAACATATAAAGGTGATGCTTATCTTGGCATAGATGCAGGTTCTACCACTACAAAGCTTGTGCTTATAACTCCCGATGGAAAGCTTCTCTATCAGCATTATTCCTCAAACAAGGGAAAGCCTCTCGATAAAATTTCAAAAAGACTTAGTGAAATATATGAACTGGCAAATCCTGAACTCACAATAAGAGGTTCTGCCGTTACAGGTTACGGAGAAGAACTTATAAAGGCAGGTCTTGCCGTAGACTGTGGTATTGTTGAAACTGTTGCTCATTACAAGGCTGCTTCATTCTTTTGTCCAGATGTTGATTTCATAATCGATATAGGCGGTCAGGATATTAAATGCTTTAAAATAAAAAATAAATCAATTGACAGCATTATGCTTAATGAAGCTTGTTCTTCAGGCTGTGGCTCGTTTATACAGACTTTTGCTCTTGCTCTTGGATATGATATTGCTGAATTTTCTCAGCTTGGACTTTTTGCTGAAAATCCTGTTGACCTCGGTTCAAGATGTACTGTATTTATGAACAGCAGTGTTAAACAGGCTCAGAAAGATGGTGCTACTGTTGAGGATATTTCAGCAGGTCTTTCATCTTCAATTATCAAAAATGCAATTTACAAGGTTATCCGTGCAAAATCTGTTGATGAACTCGGAAAAAATATAGTCGTTCAGGGTGGAACTTTCCTTAATGACGCTGTTCTGCGTTCATTTGAAATGGAACTCGGCAGAAACGTTATACGTCCTGCAATTGCGGGACTTATGGGTGCTTTCGGCTGTGCCTTGTATGCAAAGGAAAAAATGGAGGGCAAAAAATCCTCGCTTATTTCACAGGACGCTCTTGAAAATTTCTCCTATTCCTCAAAGTCAATTCAGTGTGGAGGCTGTACAGGTCACTGTGAACTGAATATAGTTACATTCGATGATGGAAGAAAATTTATTTCAGGTAACAAGTGTGAAAAGGGTGCAGGTCTTAAAAAGAAAAAAGACGCTCCGTGCCTTTATGAATATAAATATAAACAGATTCTTAATCAGCAGAACAGTATTTCTTCTCCAAAGAAAAGAGTTGGTATTCCTCTCGTTCTTGGTTTCTATGAACAGCTTCCTCTTTGGAAAGCCTTTTTCAATGAACTTGGAATGGAAGTTGTACTTTCAGAGGAAAGCTCAAGAAATACCTACTACAAGGGTCAGCATACAATTCCTTCAGATACAGTATGCTATCCTGCAAAGCTTGCACACGGTCATATACTTAGCCTTATAGAAAAAAATGTTGACTTCATATTCTATCCGTGTATGAGTTACAATATTGACGAGGGACAGAGCGATAATCATTATAACTGTCCTGTCGTGGCATATTATCCCGAATTATTAAGAGCTAATGTGCCTGTGCTTGACGATAAAAACTTTATATCCCCATATATAGACCTCAATAACAGAAAACACGTTTCAAAGGTTCTTGCAGAGGCTCTTGGTACAAATCCAAAGCAAACGCTCAATGCAGTTAACAAGGGCTTTGAGGCTTTGGAGGAATTTCACAGGGATATTCAGAAAAAAGGTCAGGAAATAATTGATAATGCAAGAGCAGAGGGAAGAAAAATTATCGTTCTTGCTGGAAGACCTTATCATATTGATGAAGAAATCAATCACGGCATACATAAACTTATAACAGGTCTTGGAATGGCTGTTATAAGCGAGGACAGTGTAGCACATCTTGGAAAACTTCCTGAACTCGGAGTTTTAAACCAGTGGACTTATCATTCAAGACTTTATAAGGCTGCCCAGTATGTTACAACTCAGCCAGATATGCAACTCGTTCAGCTTGTTTCATTCGGTTGTGGTATTGACGCAATAACAACTGATGAAGTAAGAAGTATTCTTGAAAATAACGGCAAACTTTATACTCAGCTTAAAATTGATGAAATAAATAACCTTGGAGCAGCTAAAATCAGATTAAGAAGTCTTATTGCCGCTATGGGCGAATAAGGAGGATATTTATGCCCGATTTTACATCTGATATGAAAAAAACCCATACAATTCTTATTCCGGATATGTTGCCTGTACATTTCAGCTTGATTTCTGGTATTTTTCAGAGTTATGGGTATAAAACAGAGATTATTTCAACATCTGCAAAGTCTGTAATTGATGAAGGTCTTAAAAATGTTCATAATGATACTTGTTATCCTGCATTGCTTGTAATAGGTCAGTTTATTGTCGCACTGAAAAGTGGAAAATATAATCCCGATACAACAGC
>JAZKXQ010000201.1:0-3350 GCA_045611725.1 Oscillospiraceae bacterium | reverse complement strand
ATTCATTTTCAGTTATAGTTCTTGCAAATAAAGAGATACCACAAAGACAAGCAAAACGTTTGTCACGGTCAGTAAGAGAATAAGTCGGATCGTAGCCATGTCGTTCTGTGAGCCAAGGAGTTGCCCTGGGGCTTTGTCTTCCTAAGACCGCTTGGCCTCCGACTTATTCATTTTCAGTTATAGTTCTTGCAAATAAAGAGATACCACAAAGACAAGCAAAACGTTTGTCACGGTCAGTAAGAGAATTGCATATTTCAGCCTTTACACGATGTGAAAAGCTTGTATAATTATTATCCAAAAAACATCACCTGTCTTTCGTAATATCCCTGTGAGATTTATTAACCTTCATACCTTTTGATGATATGTATTCAGAAAAAATTTCAGCAAAGGTTACTGAACGATGTTTTCCTCCTGTACAGCCAAAAGCCACTACAAGC
Organism: Oscillospiraceae bacterium; assembly: GCA_045611725.1. GTDB lineage: Bacteria > Bacillota > Clostridia > Oscillospirales > Ruminococcaceae > UBA5884. The sequence goes on along the minus strand of JAZKXQ010000201.1, from coordinate 2,913 downwards.
TGACTTTTTCCTTCTTTGACATAAAGAGGAAGAAGAAAATCTATAAGATTTTTTAATTTTTCAAGCAGAGTCTGTGACTGTTCAAACTGCATTACATAATCACGAACACATTCTTCACAGCCTGTATGATATTTAAGTTCAGGAATATAATAAGGATTTGGAAGGCATCTTACATCAAAAACAAGGTCAGCCTCTGCCGATGAGCCATATTTAAAGCCAAAAGACATAACTTTTACTATCATTGAATCGGTTACATTATCAAGGAAAATATTTACAATTTGTTCTTTAAGCTGTGAAGTTGAAAGAAAAGATGTATCAATATAATAATTAGCCATTTCCCTTAATGTATTAAGTTTATTTCTTTCAAATTCAATAGCCTTTGCAAGACTTCCATTGAAATCGGAATTAAGAGGGTGTATACGTCTTGTTTCCTTATATCTTTTTATAACTACATCATCACTTGATTCAAGATAAAGGATTTTTATATCAAGACCTTTTTCACTGATTTTTTCGCATACAGAGGAGAGTTCGTCAAACATATCGCCAGAGCGTATATCGACAGCTATTGCTATTCTTTCAAGTTTTCCCTGTGAATGAGTACATATTTCAGCGAATTTTGATATAAGCTGAGGTGGCATATTATCTATGCAATAAAAGCCAATATCTTCAAGTGCATTCATTGCACAGGATTTTCCCGAGCCTGAAAGACCGGTAACTATTATAAACTGCATAAAATCCCGTCCTTTGCAAAATAATATAAAAGTAGCTATTCTATAAATTCAGGTTCTGTTTCAAGAATAAAACCTGTTTCATCTTTAACCTTTTTCTGAACATATTTTATAAGATTCAGAATATCTTCAGTAGAGGCATTATTTTTATTGATTACAAAACCACTATGCTTTGAGCTTACTTCAGCCCCACCTATACTGAAACCTTTAAGACCACACTGTTCTATAAGAGCAGCAGCATACGCACCCTCAGGACGTTTGAATGTACTTCCTGCACTTGGATATTCAAGAGGCTGTTTTTCTTTTCTCTTTGACATAAGTTCATTCATTCTGTTGTTTATTTCATCATAATTTCCATTATTTAATTTAAATACTGCACCTGTTATTATCCCTGTTCTGTCTGAAAATATGCTGTGACGGTATGAAAGTTGCATATCTTCTTTGCTTATTGTTTTTATATTTCCGTTATTGTCGATATATTCAGCACTTACAATAATATCCTTTATTTCCCCACCATAAGCACCTGCATTCATAAAAACAGCACCACCTACAGACCCTGGGATTCCATATGCAAATTCCATTCCAGCAAGATTATTTTCAAGCGCTTTTAAGCATACAGCCGAAAGAGAAGCACCTGCCTTACAGGAAAGATTTCCGTCATCTGATACTTTAATTTCTGAAAAATCATTTCCCATAAGCAATACAATTCCGTCAAAGCCTTTATCGGATACTATAACATTACTTCCTTTTCCAAGAATTGTATATTTTATATTTTTTTCCTTGCAGAATGTAGTAACTTTTATTATTGTTTCTGTGCTGTTTACAGAAATTAAAGCTTTGCATAAACCTCCTGTTTTGAATGAAACGTGATTTTTAAGAGGTTCATTTTCAAGCATATTACAGCCAAGGGCTGCACATAATTCTTTTAATTCAGATATATATGACATATCATACCTCCGATAATTATTCTTTAAGCGAGATTTTACGCTTTTTCTCAATAAATTCAATAACTTTTTCAGCGTCCGTGTTTATTATAAGCTCGTGAGGAAATTCTGTTTCGGATATTATTTTTTCTGCTGTATCTGTTTTACCTATAAGGTCGCAGTAATGTGCGTCGGTATTTACTATTACAGGTATTTCATATTTTTTACAGATATTCAGAATTTCAATACAATTTTTTACAGCTCCCTTATGGAATTTCAATGAGTTTTCATTTATCTCAACAAATTTTTCATATTCTTTGAAAGTTTTCAGCACTCTTTCACGGTCAAAAGGGAAAATATCCATTGTACAATGACCTATAGCATCAATTTCAGGATAATTTTTAACTGCATTGATATAGAGTTCAGAAAAATCTCCATAAGCATTTCCTTTTACCACTGAATTGTGAAGTGATGCAACAATCCATTCAAGCCTGTCAAATTCAAACTTTCCAAGGTCAATACAACCATCTTTATCAATATTTGCCTCAGCACCTCTTATAAGATATACTCCACAAGTTTTTCTCGGCAGACATTTCATATTATGAAAATGCCATAAATGAGGAGAATCAGGAGAGAGGGGAGCGTGGTCTGTAATTGCAAAAGCTTTTAATCCTGTTTCATATGCACATTGAGCAAGTTCTCTTATAGTTGAATATGCGTGAGTTGAAGCTATTGAATGACAATGCATATCAGCCTGTATGAGCATAAATTAAATACCTCCTTTAGAATGTATCAAAAGTCTTTACAGTTTCCTTTGATTCCATATCAAGACCAAGCTTTTCAAGAAGTTCGTGAGCTGCATTATAACCCATTTTCTTCTGACGGTTATTCATTGCGGCAACTTCAAGAATTACTGCAAGATTTCTGCCTGGCTTTACAGGAATTGTAAGAGATGGAACATTTACTCCGAGAATTGATGTGTATTCTGTATCAACTCCCATTCTGTCATAAAGCTTTTCAGAATTCCAGAGTTCAAGTTCAACTATCATATCAATTTTTTCAGTAAGCTTGATAGCACCCATACCGAAAAGACGTCTTGCATTGATAATACCAATTCCTCTTAATTCGAGGAAGTGTCTGATATTATCAGGAGAGCTTCCCACAAGGCTTATATTTGATACTTTTCTTATTTCAACAGCGTCATCGGCAACAAGTCGGTGACCTCTCTTTACAAGTTCAATTGCAGTTTCACTCTTTCCGAC
>JAZKXQ010000200.1:0-4447 GCA_045611725.1 Oscillospiraceae bacterium | reverse complement strand
TAATTTATGAAAAATATAATACTTATAGGTATGCCTGCATCTGGTAAAAGTACAATAGGAGTTATTCTTGCAAAAACAATTAAATATAAATTTATAGATACGGATTTAATAATACAAAATACAACAAATAAAACTCTTATTGAAATTATTAACAATGAAGGAATTGACAATTTTTTAAGGATTGAAAATAAAGTTCTTAATGAAATTTCTGAATCGGGAGCAGTAATTTCCACAGGTGGAAGTGCTGTTTATAATGATGAGGGTATGATGAACCTTAAAAATCAAGGTATAGTAGTATATCTTAAACATAGATACGAGGTTATAACATCAAGACTTACAAATATTTTTACAAGAGGAATTGTAAAAAGAGATAACCAGACTTTTTCTGATATTTTTGAAGAACGCATTCCTCTTTATGAAAAATATGCTGATATAACTATTGAAGCTGATGGTCTTACAGTTGAACAGACTATTGAAAGTATAATGGAAAAAATAGATTACTACAAACCAGATAGAATACTAATCAAAAGAAACAATTCAATATAGTAAAAACAGGTGAGAAATCTCACCTGTTTAATAATTATTGCTATTAGTTTTATTGAAAAATAAGATTGACAAATATACAGATTTATGATATAATGTTTGAAGTAAATCTGGGTGTGGCGCAGATGGTAGCGCACTACCTTGGGGTGGTAGAGGCCGTGGGTTCAAGTCCCGTCACTCAGACTGTTATAAAAATCCCCTTTAATGCTGTTTCTGACAAAATCGGAAACAGCTTTTTCATTCACTATGACAAAAAACTAATACTCAGATATTTTTCCATAAATGTAAAAAATTTTGCATTGAAATTTTGTAACCATTTTGTTATAATTAGATTATCCCAAGAGGATAAATAAAAAATGGAGGTAAAAAGTATGTGTAATTTCTTTGCATCAATCTGTCAGTGGTTCTGTTCTTTCTGTGCATAATTTTTAAATGACATATAGTGCGGTTTGGATAATATCCGAACCGCTTTTTTATTATATTTTATACTTCAGTTTTATTGGAAGTTTCCAAAATAAAAAGCAGTATCAAGCGATACTGCTTTAAAATTGCATAATTAAAATTCAAAAGAGCCATAAAAATCATTGTTTATAACAAAGTAAACCATACCTGTTTCAGGCTGAACATAAACTTTTGTTGAAACAACATCACTCTTTTTATTACCTTCAGCAACCCAGAAAGATATTGCCTTGTTTATAAATTCCTGCTGTTCAATCTGTTTGTCCATATATTCAATATAGACTTCCTGAACTTTTTTAGGTTTTCTTGGAGTCTTTGTTTTCTGAGTCTCGGATTTTTCATCAATAATATTTTCTTTTACAATCTCTTTAGCCATAAATTAAATCCTCCTTGTTTAATACACAAAAAACTATCTGACAGCAGAATTGCTGTGTTTTCATATATTATATCACATCGGAATAAAAAAATCAACAGATGAAATATACAATATTTCGTCAAAATAAGGGCTTGTTAATATTAATAATGCAAAAGTCAGTTTATATGTATATCCATTTTTTCCATATATTTTGCAAGTCTTCCGTCAGAATTTACAAATACAAAATCTTCCTCCTGACATTCTTCATTTTTAAGATACCGAAGTATAAAAGGAATTTCGGTAGGTGAAAAGCATTTAAGAACTGATTTTTTATAATTTCCGTCAAGGTCGTATATTTTTCTGAGATAACCATCTGTTCCATTAATTTTTGAAATTTCAAATATCTCATATTTCAGATTTATCATATCATTGTTGTAATTTTCAAGCTGTTCAGTTTTTACATTATTGTCAAGGCTTATTATTATTTCATCTTCACTAAGAGAAATAACATTTTCAGCTGAAAATATTCCATCATTTATAAATTTTTCAAGTTTCTGATACATATAGAATCTGGAGAGTGAAAGCTGTCTTTTTGGGTTACAGTTTCCAAAAACAACCTGTCTTATATACTTTGAATTTATTATATTCTTAAAATCGGGATTTACAAACTGTTTTACAAAATCCTCATAGTTTTCAGCTAAGATAATTCCATTATAATGAAGTACAGTAAAATTACTTTTCTTCATATCAGCTGATAAAAGACGTTTTCCTGTATATTTTTCCTTATAGATATTTACAGAATTATATGTATTGTTTTTAATCTGCGGAATTTCCATACTATTGAATTGCTGATATTTTTCTGAATTTTTTACAGAATTTATCATCTTATCCTTTGACTGATTATAATATTCCATATATTCCTGTTCATTTCTGAAATGTTCAAGAGTTTCAGTAAATTCAGCCCATTTCTTTTCAGACTCATACATATCATTCATAAGTGCAATTCTGCTTGAAAAATATGGTTCAGAATATATTTTTAATGGGAGATTATAATCCTTGCAAAATCTCTCTTTAAGCTTTTCAGTAATAATCATAATCTACTCCTTTAAATTATTTTTTTGCAGTGCAGAAATGATTTATAATATCTTTTCTTGTAATAATACCTATGAATGAACCTCTGTCATCTATCATAGGAATAAAATTCTGCTCCATAACCATATTTACAAGTTCTTCAATGCTTATACTTATTTTGGCAGGAGGATTCCAGCCTTTTCTTATTATATCTCTTATATAGTTTTTTTCATTTTCTCTGACATCGAATTTTTCTGTATCTATGCAATGCCATAAAAAATCGCCCTCGCTGACTGTTCCTGCGTATGTACCGTCCCTTGTAATTACAGGAATCGCTGTATATCCGTGGAAACGCATCTTTTCAAGCCCCTGACGTATTGAATTGTCATCATAAAGATATGCAACACTGCTTTTATGATGAAGCAAAGAAAGAATGTTCATAACTATAATCATCTCCTTATCCTTTTTCTTACACAATTATATCAGATTTTTTTATATTTTACAAGCCTTTTTGTGTAATTTCAATGAATTTTGTATATTAATATTTGTGCATTTTATTTGATAAATATTTAAATATTATTTTTTTAAATTATCATATTTCTATCACATTAATGTTTATAATATACTTATAGCTAAAAAACAAGCTCATTTTAAAGATAAAAAGAAAAGGAGATTGTAATTATGTATAATAATAACAATGATGAAAACAACAAAAAAAATTATTCTCAGGATACAAATGAATACAGTTTTTATCCTGAAACAAATCAATTTACAGCTGAAAGTCCCAAAAAAAATAATAGCAAAACAGCTTTTAAGGCTATAGGTCTTATCGCCTGTGCAATTGCTATCTCAATAGGTTCAATCTCAGGATATAAATATTTTGAGGATAAAAATAACCTCTCTGCAAATAACAGCGATTCCTCAAGCGTTGCTGAAAGTATGGAGGATACTGAAACTACACAGGATTATTCGGGAGATACTGACGCAGTTCTTCAGAATACCGATTCAATTCCAGATTCTTCTGAAAAGAAAAGTCTTATAGAACTTGCATCAAGAAAAGATGCCCTCACAGTTCCCCAGATTGTTGAAAAGGTAATGCCTTCTGCTGTAGGAATTTCATCTACTTTTGAATATCAGTATCAGATGGGATTTGGTCATACTCAGACTCAGACAGGAACTTCCACAGGTACAGGAATTGTTATGACAGAAGATGGTTATGTAATTACTAACGCACACGTTATATATGATGAAAATTATGGTCTTGCATCATCTGTTTCTGTAATGCTTGTTGATGAAACAGAATATGAAGCAAATATTATAGGATATGACAGCGATTCTGATATTGCAGTCCTTAAAATAAAGGCTGAAAATCTTGTTGCTGCTGAATTTGGCAAGAGTGAAGACCTCCAGGTTGGAGAACTTGTTATAGCTATAGGAAATCCTCTTGGATTTGAGCTTTTTGGCTCTGTAACAAGCGGTATCGTTTCAGCTCTTAACAGAGATATAAGCATAAATGAAAAACAGATGACTCTTATTCAGACTGACGCAGCTATTAACTCCGGAAATTCAGGAGGCCCTCTTGTAAACAGCTATGGTCAGGTTATCGGTATAAATTCTGCAAAAATGTCCTCAAGCTATGGTGCTGCAAGTGTTGAAGGTCTTGGATTTGCAATTCCGATTACAGAAGCAAAGGTTATTATAGATGACCTTATAAATTATGGTTATGTTACAGGAAAGCCACAGATTGGTATAACAGGAGAAGATATAACCGAAAGTATGGCAAGTTACTATCAGGTTCCAGTAGGTGTTTATGTAAGATTTATGGACCCCGAAGGTGCTGCATCAAAGGCTGGTATACAGATTGGCGATATTATAGTTGCAATACAGGGAGAACCTGTTACAACAACTGATGAACTTAATAAAATAAAAGGCGAATATAAGGCAGGAGATACAGTTACACTTACTGTTTCAAGAAACAATCAGAATATTGATATAAATGTAATTCTTCAAGAAAAAAAG
>JAZKXQ010000199.1:0-3773 GCA_045611725.1 Oscillospiraceae bacterium | reverse complement strand
AAGTAAGCCCTTATGGCCAAGAATTGATGGTGCAGCACATATTGCTCCGATGTATATTTTATTTTCATCACAATAATCTATCGCTTTCTGAACTGTTTCAGATTTTTCAAGATTAAGAGTTCCAGGCATACCTCCAGGAAGTACAATCATTTCAAGTTTATCAGAAAATTCAGTCTGACTATCTGTTATATCTGTCTTTACAGTAATTCCGTGAGAACCTGTTATCATATCTTTTCCGATACCTACAGTTATAACTTCAAGACCACATCTTTTAAGGCAGTCTATTGGTGCAATTGCTTCAGTTTCCTCAAAGCCATCAGCTAAAAAAACATAAATCATATAAAAAATCTCCTTTTATCTCTAAATAAATTCAACAGTATTTTTTTCAATCATCATAACGGGATTATAAGAGCGTTTTGCCTTTCTTAAACCCTCAATCCCCAAATCTTCCTCACGGTTTATGTACTTAAAATTCATTGCTTCATTTTTGGCAAAACAATTATTTATAAGTGCATATGCTCCTGCATAATCAGTATCAGCTTTTTCAATATGAACGCAGAATGTATCTGAATTTAACTGCTCCCCTATCGCAAGAGCTATTATTTTGCCATCAGATTTTATCATTCCACCTTTTAAATTCATCTCATCAAAATAGGAAAAATATGTATGAATTGCATACTGTTCAGCAACGCTTGAATAATTCTCCCATAAATTTTTAAGATTATATTTTTCAGTACAGAAAATGATACATTCATCAAAATTTTTTTCAGTTACTGGAATATACTCCCACTGATAAGCTGATGCTTTTTTCAGATGATTTCTTTTACTATGAAATTTCTTGCCTTTAAGATTTATAAGTTCCTCTGAAAGATAAACATAATCATATGAATCCTCTGTTTTTTCAGTTTTTATGGAAAATCCCAGTTCATTCTGAATAAAATCAGAAATTTCCGAGGAAACATTCCATAATTTCAAAGGAAACCCATTACTTTCAGAATATTTTTTCATTTCAAAGAGAATTTCTTTATAATCTCCCTCACCTGCTGGAAAAGTAAAATAAAAACCTCCGTTTTCGTCTTCTGAACGGCTTATATAAAAATCCTTATATCTGCAAATCGTTGAATTACTTAATCTTTTCCAAGCCATATTATTGGCAAATGAATATTCACAGCCTCTGAAATCTGATTTATGAAGAAGTTGTTTTATCCAGTCCTTATCTGATATATCTATACTGCGAAATTCGAACACTCTGCAGTCACCTCATTAATATTATTCAGAATTATTCCTGATATTTCCTCAACGCTCAGAGGAGAACCATTTTTACTGCATTGAATTACATTCCAGCCAAGTTTTTCTGCACAGAAAAGGGCTGATTTTCTGCATTTATGAAGATAATCCACATCTGACTCGTGAATATCTTTTTTATTTTCATCACCATTATATCTTGAAGAAAGAAGTTTCTGGGATATTTCCACAGGCATATCAAGAAATATAGTTTTATCTGCTTTTGGAAGTCCAAGTTTCTGACATTCATAATTATAGAGCCATTCAATATAAGATGACCACTGATTTTCAGGAAGTTTTGATGTCTGATGTATTGCATTTGAACTTATATAGCGACTCGCAAGAATTATTTTTCCATCAAGATAATCTTTTTCCCAGTACATCTTATAACTTGCATATCTGTCAACAGCATAAAATGATGATGCAGCATAAGCATTTACTCCATCGGGATTTTCGGAAATTTCTCCATTAAGATACATTTTTACAAGTGCTGATGAAGTTTTATCATATTCGGGAAAACTTATCGCCTTAAAAGGAATATTTCTTTTCTGAAATTCCTGCTTGATTATTTCAAACTGAGTAGATTTTCCACTTCCATCAAGACCATCAATAACAATAATTTTTCCTTTACCCAATATTTTTCAGCTCCTTATAAAATTCTTTTATTTCCTTTGCTTTTCCACAAGACATTTTTCCCTCACTGCATAAACCATTGCAAACACACGAAGGTCCTGCATTTCTGAAAAGTACAGGAGATACATCAGAACATAATTTCAGCATTTCATCTGCAACAGCACGAATTTCCCATTGAGCTCTCTGACAACATCTTAATCTGAAAAAATTCATAAGACTTCTTATATTCATTGTAACAATCATTTTTGTTTCACAGGCATTCGGCAGAACAAATCTTGCATCTTCAATAGCTTTCTTTTCAGCCTTGGATTTTGCAGTTTTTTCATCTGCTCCGTTTTCAATAAATTCCTGTATGTATTTCTTTTCAAGAATATCTGATATTCTCATATAATCATCTAATGCATTTTTCATTGATTTCTGATAAATTTCAGACGCTTCGAAATTATCAGCAATTGCAGGTGGTGTGATAAATACAAAATTATCCTGTTTTACATATCTTTGACTCTGCACAGAGAATGATGCAATTCTATGCCTTGTAATCTGTGCAAGTAATGTTCTTGAAACACCCTCTATACCAAATGTAAAAGTTGAATGTTCAAAGGGACTTTCGTGACCTAAATCACTAAGCATTTTTATAAATGCATTATTTTTTTCATCATCAAGACCATTAAGAAGTGTTTCGGCATTACTATCCGAATAGCACATTTTAGCCGCTGCCGCAATAATTTTTTCAGGCGTTGGAGTATGTGCAATAAGTGTAACTTTCATAATTAAACCTCCAATACTTATATATTGTAACATTTTCAACGGTTTAAGTCAATAAACAAGCTATAAAAAGAAAAATTTGTTTTATACAAATTCTTATTATCAATGCCAGTTTGACAAAAAACAGAATATTAAGCAAAGTCAAAAAAAGGGAAAACTTGATATTCAAATTTTCCCTCTGATTAATAATATAAATTTTTTCTATACTGCTACAAAATCAGCACTTACATAACCTACAATTCCATTATAATTAATTACATACCAGTTACCTGCATTTCCATAAAAAGTACCATAAATATTTATAACTGTATTTTGAGGAACAGAACCTATAATTCTTCCCTCCAAAGATGGATAACTTCTTATATTAAGCCCTGAATTTTCAGTTATGACAACTCCTTGCTTTACAGCTCCAGCTTCAATAAATGGTATCCCGAAAAAGTCGCACAAAGACTGAACAAGATTTTTAGCCATTGCATTAAGATTATTTCTAATCCACAATTCATCTTCAATATTATCGTGATAACCAAGTTCAGCAAGAACAGCTGTTGCTTTAGTCCTCAGAACTTCTCCCAATGAATAGGTAGGTAATGCTCTCGATTTTGATGGAATAGGATAGATATTTTCAAGATTATTTGCGATAATTATTGCAAGTCTTTCGCTATCCTCATTATATGGAGAATAATATATATCAATTCCCCTCAATTTACCTGCAAAATCTCCTCCACCTGCATTTGTATGCAATGCAAGATGAACATCATAATAACCAGAATTAGAGTCTGCAATTGCACCTGAAGCAGTTCTGTAAGGGTCATTTCTCACATATTTTATTCCGCTTGACCGAAGATATGGTTCCATTCTGTCGGCAAGCATATTCATATACAATTCTTCATTGCCTTCTGTAACATATTTATTAAATTCCTGTGTTGATGGACTTAAAAAAACTATAGGCATAGTATAACTCCTTAAAAATAAATCTGGATAATATATACTATGCCATAAAAATTTTTTTGTTATTATAAATAACTTCTTAAATCCTCAACAAGATGTTCTTCTATATTAATAAGCCTTTTTGCAATATCCTTTGCTTTTTC
>JAZKXQ010000198.1:0-1804 GCA_045611725.1 Oscillospiraceae bacterium | reverse complement strand
TAATAACATTCCTTTGAATTTACAGTCAAGGGTTCAATATCATCTGGACATATAAAAGATATGGTTTTTGTCTTTCTGCCATTATGAGGATGAAATATATCTTCATAACGATTATCTCTGAATAATCTTGCCCAGCCTCTGCCATTGAAATATTCCCATATTACACTATCTATTGTCAAATCGAATTTTTCTTCTGGCTTAAACTGCGAATGTTTCATAATAAGCTTATATTCAATCGGTGCTTCGGGAATATTTTCATTTTCCACAGGTATTCTGTCAAAATCCATATAAAATGATACTTTTATATCAGCACCTTTTTTACAGAAACAATCTTTTGAGGCGATATAAAATTCATCATACTGAAAAGGTTTTTCATTAAAAGGATAAAACTGATTTACAGTTTTTTCAATATCTCCTGTAAATACAGCATCAGGAATAATATTTTTACTTCTTGAAAAACATTCCAGACGTTTGAATTTTCTATCCTTAAAAAGATTTTCATCTTCTGATATTATTCTTATACAAAAACTATCATCTTTTGGTATAAAACAAGGCTGATTATCCGTTTTATATGCTGTAATACAATCATCAGAAACTGAAATTTTTCCGAAATCAATATATTCTTCCTTTGAATAATACTGAATACGAATTTTATCCGAATTTATTGCATTTTCCAATTCAGACAACAATTCATTATCATTATCTGTTTTTATAAATTTTATTCCTGCATATGCACTACCTGAAATATTAAAAACATCTTTATGAAATATTTCTATAATATGACTCTGAATATTTTCTCCTTTGGAAATATTAAAAATTTCAACATCTTTGAATTTACAATCTTTAATTTCTTCAGAATACTCATAAAGCTTGATTATTGAATCAGTATTGTTATCTGTAAGATATGCAAATCTTACATCTGCATTATTTACAAGAACATCATCAAGAGTTTTGAAAAGTATTTCTTTTCCATTACGTGATGCTGAAAGTCTTGTATTTGATTTTACTTCAATACCTTCTTTTAGATTGTCGCTTGAAAGTCCGAAACTTGCATATCCTTCTGATGCCGATGCTGAAAGCATTTCAGTATTGATACTGTTAAAAAAATCGAACATTGATTTCTGAGCTGTCTTATTAAAACGCTTTATTGTTCCATAATGCATATTTGAATATATCAGTGCTAATGCAGTTCCTATATCAACATTGTTTTCATCAAATTCCCATTCAGGAGTATATGTTGAAGAAAGCTTTTTTATATATTCAATTAAATCTTTTTCGGAACGCTTATCAATATATGGTATCATTAAATCATACTCCCTCATTCATATAAAAAGGATAAACAAGATTATATGGATTATTTGTACTTCTGACTACATATGAAATACTTATATTTATCCTTGAACTGTCCTCTGATGATTGTGACACATCAACCTTAACATCTGTTATTCTTGGCTCCCATTCCTGTAAAGCCTCTGTAACGCATCTTGACATTTCAGATGAAACAGTATAATCAAAACTTTCAAACATAAATTTCTTTATGTCACAGCCGAAATTCCTGTTCATAACTCTCTCGCCTTTGGAAGTTCCTATTATTATTCGTATTGAATCTGCTATATTTTCTTCATATGAAGATGTTTTTATTTTTCCTGTAAGCCTATCAACTTCTATTGGAAATTTCCAGCCTTGTCCTAAAAAAGCACTCTCATTCATAAAAAAATCCTGTTCCTTTATTTTTTCATCAGTTCAGATTAAGCAATGACCCCTTAACTTTTGCCATTCCTGTAGCTTCAGCTGAAAGATTGGC
>JAZKXQ010000197.1:0-8141 GCA_045611725.1 Oscillospiraceae bacterium | reverse complement strand
AACTCGGTACAACATTTATCTACGTTACTCACGACCAGACAGAAGCTATGAGAATGGGTGACAGAATCGTCGTTATGAAGGACGGCGTTATCCAGCAGGTTGATACTCCACAGAATCTTTATGATTCACCTGCTAACAGATTCGTTGCAGGATTCCTCGGTTCACCACAGATGAACTTCGTTGACGCTACTCTCCGTAACAACAATGGTACATTTTATGTTGAATTCGGTTCAAACAGCGTTAAGTATCAGATTGCTGTTCCTGAAATCAAGGTTAACCCACTCCTTAACAACTATGTAAATAAGGAAGTTATTATGGGTGTACGTCCTGAAAATATTTCAGATAAGCCAGAAGACCTCGCAGCAGCTACAACAGGTATCGTTGACTGTAAGGTTGAAATTACAGAACTTATGGGTGCTGAAATTTATCTCTATCTTGATTGTGAAGGTAACAGCCTTACAGCAAGAGTTGACCCATCATCAAGAGCTAAGGCTAATGATAATATTCAGGTTTGTATCAATCCTATGAAGCTTCACCTCTTCGATAAGGAAACAGATAAGACTATTATGAACTAATTTCATAACATTTTTATAAAGAAAAAGACCGTTCTCTTTGAGGACGGTCTTTTTTGTCAACCTGAGGTTGACAAAAAATTGCTAAAACAGATTGCTTGAAAATTATTTTCCTTTATGTTATTATAATAACTAATGAAACATATCCTATAAACAGGAGGTGTTTTATGAAGGCAAAAGCATTGATAAAAGGGTCTTCAAAATATCCCGATGTTATGGGATTTGCCTATTTTACAGAAGTAAAAAACAAAGTCATTGTTTCAATTGTTGTAAAAGGTTTGCCTGTTTCAGATAAAAACTGTAACTATGGAATTTTTGCTGTGCATATCCACGAGGGAGGCTCCTGTACAGGAAATTCTAAAGATTTATTTGCAGATACAAAGAGTCATTATAACCCCAAAAATTGCCCTCACCCTTTTCACGCAGGAGATATGCCCTCGCTGTTTTCAGCTGGTGGAGAAGCAATGCTGTCATTTTTAACTGACAGATTCAATATTAAAGAAATTATCGGGAAAACTGTGGTAATTCATAGCAGTGCAGATGATTTTCATTCCCAGCCCTCCGGAAATTCTGGAGAAAAAATTGCCTGTGGAGTAATAACAAACGACTATTATGCAGGGGAGTACCTCCCCTGCAACCCCTCGCAAGCTTTTTTGAAAAAAAGCTTGGCAAAAAACTTTAATTCGTTACAAAGTTAAATAAAATCTATAACTTACTGGCTCGGTAACTTTAACTTAATGGAAATTCGATAAAATCAGAAGTTAAACAAAATCCAAAATTAAAAGCTTGTGGGGTGTCGGGGCAAACCTCCAAATATTCACAAAGTCAATTAAAAGTTTTGAAATTAACAAAGTATAAAAAAGGAAAGGAAAATTATTATGAATCAGCATTTCGGAAACAAATTACAGGAAATACGTAAAAAAAACGGGCTTTCTCAAGAGGCATTTGCTGAAATTCTTGAAGTTTCAAGACAGTCAGTGTCCAAATGGGAAAGCGGTCAGGTATACCCTGAAATAGATAAAATTATATTTATAAGCAGATATTTTAATATTTCTATAGATGAACTTCTTAAAGATACTCCACAGACTCAGCAAAGAAAAGTTATCAATCTTTCAAAACCTTTCAAAAGTATTCCAGAAAGCCCTGTAGTCAATTATCAGACAGTTGAGGAGGATACTATGCCTGATGGATATACCCCACCTGTACAGCCTGTATATAATGCTCCTCCCATTTATAATAATATTCATACAGTATCCGATAATCAAAATTCTAAAAAAAAAATTAAAAGAAAACTCGGACTACCTGCCTTAATAGGTCTTACTGTTGTTGGAGGACTTGCTATAGCATCGGTTGTTACTGCCATTATAATAAATTATAACAGTTATAATTATACTTATGAAGAAAATTATGTTCCACCTGCCGAAATAATTGAAGTATATGAAGAAAATTCTGCTGAATATGTTCCATACAGTGAAGCTTTCTACTATTTCGATATTTCAAAAGGCGAATATATTGAAGTTCTTTTGCCTGTTCCAAGAGTTGATGCTGATTTTTACGGTCTTGATATTATGAATGTCTATATTGAAAGTATCGGTCAGTATGTCGATGTGGTATCCTTAAACAAGGATTATGGTTATTCATATGAAGATGTTGAATTTTTAAGATATTATTCCGAAAATTATGGACAGTATATGCCTGTTCTTATGCCTCCTACCTGCACTGAAATAGATATTGAAAGCTATGGATATGATATTGTTGAAGTATATGACAATAATGGTGAAATATACCTCACAATTGTTGAAGAAGATTATTAATTCCCTATTCTATCAACAATATACTGCTCAACCTCGTCTTTTCTGATTCCTAAAACCTGTGCAAATTCCTGATACATTAAATCTTCAGCTTTTTTCATAAGGTTTTCATCAGACATATTAAGCTTTTTGCCTCCCGAAATTTTCTTGATTTTCTGGTCGTGAAGTGATTTTGTCATACTTATAATTTTTCTGTAGTCATCGCTCTTTATAATTGATGTGAAAACTGCTTTTCTTTCATTGTTGTCAGCGTACCATATGCCTTCTGTTTCAGGCATTTCATCTATGAGGGAATTTATTTCCTCCTTGCTTAAAAGATGACGGATTTTATTTTCCATATTATTCACAGGTATATAATATTTTGAAGAATTTGAACCAACAGGCAAAAGTATAATATATTCAAGTTCATTCTGACCATCAAAATTCCTTTTTTCCACACCCTCAAGTCTGCATACACCAGAAGTGCCATACATTACATAATCTCCGACTGAAAAATTCATAAAAAATACCTCCTGAATAATTTATTGTAATATGTAAAAATAAGCAAAGAAAACAGTAAAGCCTTCTTTGCTTACATTTATCCAAATATATTATAACATAAATAAAAATAAAATGTCATAGGCTTTTTGAATAAGAATAATTATTGATTTTTTGGTTAAAATAACATATTATAGATTATTTTTGATAGTATAAATATTGTTTTTTAATAAATTAAATTTTTTTTAAAAAAAGTGTTGACATTTAAGAAATTTTGTAGTATAATTTAATAGTCGTCAGGAAATACTAACGACAGAAGAGATGTGGCGGTATAGCTCAGCTGGCTAGAGTACTCGGTTCATACCCGATTGGTCGTAGGTTCGAATCCCACTACCGCTACTATTTTATGGCCCGTTGGTCAAGAGGTTAAGACACCGCCCTTTCACGGCGGAATCATGGGTTCGATTCCCGTACGGGTCACTCTTGAAATTCTGAATATTTCAGCTTTTCATAATAAACAATTTAATATGGCCCGTTGGTCAAGAGGTTAAGACACCGCCCTTTCACGGCGGAATCATGGGTTCAATTCCCGTACGGGTCACTTTAACGCATAAAATTATTGGTTTTATGCGTTTTTATTTTTTTTATATAAAAATAATTCCAAAAGAATAGCTATTAATAAGCAATCAAGGGCAGGGACTCCGTCACCGCACCTCTTTGCGAATAGTCAGGGCTTCGCCCCGACACCCCACAAGCTTTTGAAAAAGCTTGACCAAAACTTTTATTTTTATTATCTTGTTTTCTTCAAGAAGTGAATTTTACTTGATATTATCTACTTAAAATACGCTTTCGAGCCGATAAACTATGAATTTTGTTTTGCTTTGTCATAAATTGGAGGTTGGCACTGCCAACAGCTTTTTTAAAAAAAAGCGAGGGAAAACCTATGTGAGAGGTTTTCCCCTTTAAAAATTTGCATTGTTTTATTTTTTAAAAATAAAATAAAAAATACCTCCGATTGCAAGAACAATCAATGATACATCTATTGCAGTTAGTAATTCGAGGGATTTACGAACTCCATCACATTCAATATAATAAAGCTGTGTTGCATCTGTGCTATTATCTTTTTCACAGGCTATTTTAATAACATCGCCTAATTTATCATCTTTTGCTCTCAGAACTGTTGTCTGCATAACAGTTCCATCAGTTTTTTCAACTTCTACAATCCACTCTCTTGATTCAAAAAAATTAATTTCATCACCTACATCAGAATTGTGTTCATCAACAATTTTAGCATTTAAAACAGTGTAGTTATCAGGATTTTCAACATAATCCGAATATGTGCTGTTTGAATGTTCAGCAATTGCATTTTCATCACTTTTTGCCATTGACAAAAAACTAAGTCCTCCAAAAAGAAGAATAATTAATGTAACAAGTATAATAATAATCTTTTTTCTGTTCATTATCTTATGCCTTTCTTTCAAATATATATCAAGTAAACCATATTATTATTTACTTGTCAATAATTTCTCAAAAAATATTAAAGTTTTACAATTTATTCATAATAAATTATTTTTAAAATTAAGGATACATTGTAAATTATTCAACATTTACTTTTGTTTTGGAAACTCTTTTAAGGCATATGAAAAATGCAGGTATGAGGAAAAAATCTGCAAGAAGCCACGCAAGAGGACTTGCAAAGCATACTGCTGAATATCCGAAATATACAACTGCAAATGCTGCTGCAGAACGTCCTATCATTTCAAGCACTCCTGCAATTATAGCAAATATACTGTAGCCCATTCCCTGAATTGAAAATCTTACTGTATTCACTAAAGTAAGCAAAAAATATGAAAAACTGTTTATTATAAGCATATTATGTGCCATTGCTATTATTTCTGTTTCCGATGAATCTATGAAAAGTGTGATTATTGATTTTCCAAAGAATAATATTATAAATGCTACCGAAAATGAATATATAAAGCCTGTTATAATAGCCGATTTAAGCCCTTGCTTTATTCTCTCCGGCTTTTTTGCTCCTGTATTCTGTCCTGCATATGTTGCCATAGTCACTCCAAGAGCCTCGTGAGCACATATAAAGAACATATTTATTTTGTTTACTGCTGTAACAGCTGCTACTGCCGCAGTGCCAAGTATATTTACTGACGCCTGACAGATTACACTTCCTATCGCTGTAACTGAATACTGGAGTCCCATCGGTACTCCTATCTTTAAAAGAGGCTTTATATACTCCATATCAAAAAACCATTCCTCTTTTGAAAGATGAAGTATATCAAACTTTTTTCTTATAAATAAAAGACAAAGCAGTCCCGAAACACCCTGAGAAATAACAGTTGCAATTGCAGGACCTTCAACTCCCATATTAAACACTTTTATTGATACTATATCAAGAATTACATTAAGTAATGCCGAGAGTATGAGAAAAAATACAGGAGAACGGCTGTCGCCCATTGAACGTATAATCCCGGAAAGAAGATTATAAAGGTATGTTACAGGGATACCAAGAAATATTATAAAAATATAAGTATATGCATCATTTATAATTTCTGTCGGAGTCTGCATTATTTCAAGTATATCCATACAGAAAATGCATACAATTATTGTCATTACAATTGAAAGAATTACTGAAAGCCATATGCTGTTTGCCATAAATTTTCTCAATGAGCTATAATCTTTTGACCCGAATTTCTGTGCAATCGGTATCGCAAAGCCACTGCATACACCTGTACAAAATCCAATAATCATAAAACTTACAGCTCCAGTAGAGCCTACTGCTGAAAGGGCATCAAGTCCTATCCATTTTCCTACTGCTATAGCGTCAACCATACTATAAAACTGTTGAAAAAGAAGTCCCATAAGCATTGGAACAGCAAATCCTAAAATATGCTTTACGGGTGAACCTTCTGTCATATCTTTTGTTACATTCTTCATATTTACACTTCCTTCCATATTTATCGGATACTTAGCAATCGCAGGTATTCCATTAATCAATTCTACAACTTATAGGCATTAATGTCAATATACAAAAACAGCCAGACTTTTAAAAAGTCTGACTGTTACCTTATATGATAAACAATGGGTATTTATTTTACCAAGGTATGCTATTATTTCCAGATGAACTTGCTGAGGCTTCAGTACCTCCCGAAAGTGTACCGTTAATATAACATACCTGTGAATTGAACTCTGCAATCGGTGTGCCTGTAACTTCTCCACCTGTATAGAATTTAGCATTCGCAAAATCATTACAACCTGCTGTGAGAGATGTTACATTCTTACCTGCAACAAATGAAACGATAACGTTTTCACCATCTGCAAGAGTAATTCTTGTACCTGCATTTGCTGAGCAGGAAGCTGAAACTGTTGAAGTCATTTCGCTTCCACCCATCATTCCGCCCATTCCTCCAGAGCCTTTATTGATTACATAAACACCGCCTACATAAGATTTTGTACCATCGCAGTCAAATGGTTCATTACCATTTGTAATGAAGTAACCACCGTTTACTGTAAGGCTTCCGTTTGAGTCAAAGCCATCGTGGTCACCATCAGAAATATTTACAAGTCCAAAACCACCATTGAGATTAAGAGAATAATTTCCTCCTCCTGAAGTCATACCTCCCTGACCCCAGCCTCCTGGAGATGTGCTTCCTGAACCGTCTGCACCACCTGCTGCATTGTAGCCGTCATCTGTTGAATTGATAATTACTGTACCACTGTTTTGTGTAATGTTAAGACCTTCCATACCTTCGTAACAAGCTGATACATAGATAACTATATCGTCGAGAGTATCTGCTGTGCCGTTGCCTATTGTAAGGTCTGCGTCTGTATGACAAGCGTCATCTCCGGAAGTAAGAACAAGTTTTCCTCCTGTAAGGCTTATATCTCCCGATGCGTGAATACAGTCATCTGATGAATCAACAGTGATTGTGCCTCCTGTAACATTGAGAACGCCTGTGATTGCTGTTCCTGCATCATCAGTAGTACCTGCTTTAAGTCCTTTTGCACTTGAATCACTCGATGATGAGCTTGTTGCAGTTGTTTTAACATCGATAGTACCACCTATAACATTGAGTTCCTTTGATGCGTGGATACCGTCAGAGAATGCATTGATATTTACAGTACCGCCATTAACTGTAATAACACCCTTTTCTTCTGTATTTGTTGATTTAATACCATCTCCAGATTTAGATGTAACATTTACAGAAAGATTATCAAATGCTCCTTCTATTCCAATATCATCAGCATCTCCGATTTTAACTGAATCTTTACCTCTGATACCGTCATCAACTGCATTTACAGTAATATTTCCGTTGAATATCTTAACATCATTCTTACTTACAATACCATCTGCACAGTTACCGTTTACAGTAAGATTACCTTTACCCTTAATCTTAATATCGTCCTTACTGTAAATAGCACCACTTCCATCATCTGCATTTGTATAGCTTGTACCATCAGAGATTACATTGTCAGTACCTTTCTTTGCAGTAATTACACATTCATCATCAATACTTGCAATATATATCGGTGAATTGTTTGAGCTTGTAATGTCAACGCCTTCGAGTGAAAGCTCAACCTTACCAGCTACATATGTATCCTTATCAACATCTACAATAATCTGACCATCGTTAAGAGTGCCTGTTATTGCATATGTACCAGGAACTGTGATAGTCGCAGTTGTGCCATCAATTATAACAGTTGAAGATGTTGTTTCAATTGAATCTCCAAGAAGTGTTATTGTTGATTCTTCTTCTGTTGCAGGAGTATCAGGTTCAACTGTATTATTTCCATTTACAAGCTGTTTTGCAAGAGATACAGCGTCAAATATGTTTATAGTTCCATTTGAATTAATATCAGCATTTGCCATACTCTGTTCATCAAGAGCTGTAGAACCTATAAGATACTGTTTCATTGAAACATAGTCAATGACATTTACTTCACTGTCATTGTTAATATCACCTACAAGTGTTGCTTCTACTGCACTTACAGGAACTGAAAGTGCTGAAAGCATTGCGAGGGCTGTAACTGAACTGAGAAATTTTTTCACATTCATAATAAAAACTCCTTTTTAATAAAACTTTTTTGTCTGGCTGACTTTTTTAAGTACATATAAAAGAAATTTCCGGCTGAAGAAAAATCTTTTATAAAAAACCTTTGGCTGATTGGTTGTGTACTTATCCTTTGATAATTACATTACAGTAAAAATATGAATAAATTTTGAATGAAATGTAAATAAAAATATATAAAGTATATTATTTTTATTATA
>JAZKXQ010000196.1:0-7691 GCA_045611725.1 Oscillospiraceae bacterium | reverse complement strand
CCTTTCCACTTTTGCAATCAACAGCTATTGCAGTTATCCCCTGATTTTTATAGTATGAAATCCACGATGCAGTTGCTTTTTCATCTGCCATATCAGATTTATTAAGCAGAAACATTCTTGGTTTCCCCGAAGTCATACTTTTCATTTCAGGATTCTGACTGCTTACAGGTATTCTTGCATCAAGTATTTCAACTACTGCGTCAACAAGTGAAAGGTTAGCTTTTATCATTCTTCTGGTTTTTGCCATATGCCCTGGAAACCATTGGATTGATGCTATTTCTGTCATAAAACCCCTCCTTTAGAAAATAGTAAATTCGCTTACAGGCTGGTATCTGAGAATAACTTTTCCCATAATTTCATCTTCCGGAACAAAACCAATCTGCCAATGACGACTATCCATTGAATTTTGTCTGTTATCACCCATAACGAAAACGCAGTCTTCTGGAACTGTAAGAGGGTAAGCCTCATCTTCAAAAGCACCTGTATTATTTGTTGTCAGATTATTTATATATGGTTCTTCAAGTATCTCTCCGTCAACAGTAACAACGCCTGTTTCAAAATCTATATCTATAGTTTGTCCCTCAGTAGCAATAACTCTCTTTACTATAACTTTTCCCAAAGATTCACTGTTAACGATAATTATATCTTCATTTTCTGGTTCATAGGCAAAATGATAATATATAAGCTTTTCTTCATTCTGCAAGGTAGGAACCATCGAACGACCATCAACCTGAGCAATACCTATTATGAATATAAAAATCAATCTGAGAATAAATACCCAGAAAATTACTGATTCTATTGTTTCAAATACATCTTCGAGCAGTTTTTTCTTTTTTTTAGATGTTTCCATTTTTTATTCCTCCGTCATATCAGTAAATAAATCCGAATTTCTCAAACGGTGAAATTCTGAGGACAACCTGACCTTCAACATCTTCAGCTTTTACGAAACCTATTTCAGGGTGTCTGCTGTCCTTTGACCATAATCTGTTATCCCCCATTACAAAAACATAGCCCTCGGGAACAGTTACAGGATATTCAAAAGCACCTTCATCTTTTGTAGTAAGGTCAGCAATATAGCTTTCATAAATCTGAACTCCGTCAATATATACTTTTCCGAGTTCAAAATCTATATCAACAGTCTGTCCCTCATCAGCAATTACTCTTTTAACGATACGTTTTCCAAGACCTTTTCCCTCTACTATTTCTGTTTCTGATTCATCTGCAAAAAGGTATGAATTATTGCTGTTTATTATTACTATATCACCACATTCCGGCTGATAAGCAAGTTCTGCAACTATCAGCCTGTCATCTTCTGAAAGAGTAGGCTCCATTGAACTGCCGTCAACCGTAGCTATTTTAAGTACAAAGGTAAATATAAGCAGAACTATAAAAACTGCATACAGGACAGATTCTGCCATATCAATCAAATCTTCAGCAAATTCCTGAGTATCGGATATATTTTTTTCAGAACTCATACTGGAAACCTCCGTCCCTTAAATTAATGCAAATCAGCAGTAATTTTGTCAATATAGCAAAAAAAGGGACTTTTCGTCCCTTTGTTCGCTGTTATGCGTTTTTAGACAAAAGAACATATGTCTTTCATCAGACTTAGCGAATAGCTTCCTTAACCTTTGCAGCCTTACCAACTCTGTCACGGAGATAGTAGAGCTTAGCTCTTCTAACCTTACCGCTTCTTACGATTTCAACCTTGTCAACAACAGGTGAATGGAGTGGGAAAACTCTTTCAATACCACAGCCGTGAGCAACACGTCTTACAGTGAAAGTTTCATTAATTCCACCGTGTTTCTTAGCGATTACAGTACCTTCAAAAATCTGAATACGGAACTTTTCGCCTTCCTTAATTTTAACGTGAACCTTTACAGTGTCACCTACGTTTACTACAGGAACATTTTCTTTCATACTGTCCTGACTAATGAGTTTAAGAGCGTCCATTATAATTTCCTCCTTAAAAATTTCCGAACATTCGTATGCTTTATGCACAGCGGACTGTCCGACTTAATGTCATTTTTTTGTATGGCATTAACTCTCATTGGAATAAAAAACATTCCAACGGATTTCAAATGCTTTTATATAATAACATATTGGAATAAAAAAATCAATAGTTTTTACAAAAAATCTTTTCCATCTGTACAAATAATTTTTTTACGTTCTGTTTTAATGTATTTTATTTCTTTTCCGTATTTTTCGCAGAACACATCTGTAAGCAAAGATGGATTATAATTTTTCTGAGTACCTGCTGGAAGTCTTAAAGATATGATAAGACTTTCATTATTGGAAGATACGCTTTTTATATCAGCAAGAGGCTTTATATCAGTTTCTATCATTTGTTTTTTCTTGTTACGCTTGAAAACAGTTATTTTATCCTGTGACATAAATTCATTGAAATTATTTTCAAGATTTTTTGGATTGTCAGTATACATTTTTACTTCAAAATCTGCAAAGCCTATTTCAGTATGCTTATGAACAGGTTCTGAAATTGAGAGTATTCTTATATCAGGAGGAAGCGAATCATTAAGACGCTGTTTAACTTCTTCAGCAGAAATTTCCTCAGTAAGCCTGAAATCCATTACTTCACATCTGCTTTCAAATCCGAGTGAAAGTGCCAATGCAAACATTATATAAGCGTGAGGATTAAATCCTTCTGTATACCATATAGGGAGTTTTGAACGTCTGAAAGCTCTCTGCATACATCTGTTAAGGTCAAGATGTGAAATGTATACAGCTCTCCCCTTTTTTTCAAAAACGGCTCTTAAATTAACCAAAACATTCACCTCCTGTTGCCTTGTTTACTCCACAGCCTGAGCATTGCTGACGGCAATTACGGGTAGTTTTTTCATCGCATACAGCTTTTTTATGCTCTCTTATAAAGAAATCCTTTGAAACAAGATAATCAAGATGTTCCCATGGAAGAATTTCATCATAATCTCTTTTTCTGTTTACATAAAAAGGAATATCAATTCCTGCTTCTTCAAAAGCTTCAAGCCATTTATCAAACATAAAGAACTCGTCCCAGCCATCAAATTTACAGCCTTTTTTCCAAGCCCTGTATATAACATCTGAAAGTTTTCTGTCACCCTTTGCGAGAACAGCTTCAAGAATACTTACATCTGCATTATGCCAGCTTGCCTTTATTTTTTTTGTTTTTATGGATTCAACAAGAAGTTGCTGTTTATGTTCAATCTCCTCACGGGTTGCCTGAGGCTCAAACTGGAAAGGAGTAAACGGTTTTGGAACGAATGTAGCAGTACTTATTGAAACCTGTACGCCTTTGCCCTTAGGACGATTTGGTATAGTATAAAAAAGGTCTACAACTTTTTGTGCAAGGTCAGCAATTCCAACTATATCCTCATCACGCTCTGTAGGAAGTCCAAGCATAAAGTAAAGCTTTACATTTGTATAACCACCCTCAAAGGCTATACGACAGGTTGACATTACTTCATCTTCTGAAACATTCTTGTTTATTACATCTCTTAAACGCTGAGTTCCTGCTTCAGGAGCAAATGTAAGACCACTTTTTCTTACTTTTTTTATCTTTTCAAGTAATGAATCTGTAAAATTATCCACTCTCAAAGATGGCAATGCAAGATTTACTTTTTCTTTTTCAGTATATTCAATCAATTTTGTAAGCATTTCATCAATCTGTGAATGGTCACTTGTACTTAAAGAAGCAAGTGAAAGTTCTTCATATCCTGTATTTTCACAAAGATTTTTTGCCTGTTCGCAAATTTTATCAACTGATTTTTCTCTGAAAGGTCTGTAAAGGAAACCTGCCTGACAGAAACGGCAACCTCTTATACAGCCTCTTAAAACTTCTACTGATGAACGGTCATGAACTATATCAGTAAAAGGAACTATAAACTGTTCAGGATAGTAAACGCTGTCCATATCCTTTATAATACGCTTTTTAACTTTATCAGGAGCATTTTTCAATGGTTTTACTTCTTTTATGGTATTATCCTCATTATATTCAACAGTGTAAAGAGATGGAACATATACTCCCTCAATCTGAGATGCCTTTTCAAGAAATTCAGAACGTGAAGCCCCATTTTTCTTCATCTCATTATATAAATCCATAAGCTCAAGATTTACTTCTTCTCCCTCTCCGAGAACGAATAAGTCAAAGAAATCAGCCAAAGGTTCAGGATTACAGACACAAGGACCTCCAGCCATAACAATCGGAGAAAGTGCTTCTCTCCTGTCTTTAGCAAATATCGGAATTTGTGCAAGGTCAAGCATATTCAGAACATTTGTATATGAAAGCTCATACTGCATAGTAAATCCTACAAAATCAAATTCTTTTACAGGGTCAAAACTTTCAAGAGCATACAATGGAATATCATTTTCTCTCATAAGCTGTTCAAAATCCACCCAAGGAGCAAATACTCTTTCACACCAGTAATTCTCTCTTTTGTTTTTTATAGCATAGAGAATTTTCATTCCAAGGTGTGACATTCCCACATCATAACTATCAGGAAAACAGAATGCAAATCTTACATCAACCTTGCTTTTATCCTTGATAACACTTCCAAGTTCTCCTCCTGCATAACGTGACGGTTTTTGTACTTTAAGCAGAAGATTTTCTATTTTATCTTTTAACATCATATCCTCCAAATCAATATTATATAAATAAATTTTACTACAATATATAAAAATAATCAAGTATTATAAATTTATTTTACAAAAACAATGCCCTTCGGTTTATAATTTCCGAAGGACATATTATATTTTTTAATTATTAAACGCCAAGAATTTTCTTGAAATCTTCTCTTAAATTCTTTTCAATTTCATTTGCTTCTTCACGGGTAACAGCCTTTGTTGTATAGTAAGATTTTATCTTTGGTTCAGTTCCTGATGGTCTGATTATTACACTTGCGTCATCAGTAAGCTTGAATGCAAGAACATCTGACTTAGGAAGAGTAATTTCAACAGTTTCGCCTGTTTCTGTAATTTTGTTTACACCTGCGATATAATCAGCAAATTCAGTAACTTTAAGACCTCCTATTTCCATTGGTGGATTTTTACGGAGTTCAGCCATAATCTGCTGCATTTTTTCCATACCACTTGCACCTTCAAACTGGAAGCTTACCTGAGTATGAAGGAACTGACCATACTTATTGTACATAGCTTCTCTTGCTTCAAGCAAAGTCATACCCTTGCTTCTGTAGTATGCAGCCATTTCGCATATAAGCATTGAAGCAACAACAGCGTCCTTGTCACGAACATAGCTTCCTGCAAGATAGCCATAGCTTTCTTCAAATCCAAAGATATAGCGGTTTTCCTCGCCTTTCTTTTCAAGAATACCAATCTGTTCGCCAATAAACTTAAATCCTGTAAGAACATCAATTACTTCAACATTGTATTCCTTTGCAATAAGGTCAACAATTGAAGTTGAAACAATAGTCTTTACAGTTATCGGATTTTCAGGCATTGTTCCCTTTTCTGCTCTCTGACTGCAAATATATTCAAAGAGCATAGCACCTACTTCATTTCCGGAGAAAAGAACATATCCATTATCAGATGGCACTGCAATACCAACTCTGTCAGCGTCTGGGTCAGTTGCAAGAAGAAGGTCTGGTTTATATTCTTCACAAAGTTTAAGACCAAGTGCAAGTGCCTCTCTTATTTCAGGGTTCGGAAATGGACAAGTCGGGAAATTTCCGTCCGGCATTTCCTGTTCAGGAACTACTGTAACATCTTTTATACCAATTCTGTCAAGTATTGCACGAACAGGTTTATTGCCTGTACCATTGAGAGGAGTATAAACAACTTTAAGACCACTTGATGCACATAAATCAGAATTTATTGACTGTTCAAGAACTTTTTCATAATAAGCCTCTATAACTTCCTTGCTGATATATTCAATCATTCCATCAGAAACAGCCTTATCAAAATCTGTATCAGTTACACCATCAAACATATCAACAGCATTTATTTTATCAAGAACTCTCTGAGCTGCATCAAGAGTAATCTGACAACCATCATCGCCATAAACTTTATATCCATTGTATTTTGCAGGGTTATGACTTGCAGTAACCATAATACCTGCATTACATTTAAGGTATCTTACAGCGAATGAAAGCATTGGTGTAGGCATAAGCTCATCATAAAGGTAAGACTTTATTCCATTTGCAGCAAGAACAGCAGCGGCAGCTTTAGCAAAAACATCTGAATTTATTCTGCTGTCATATGAAATTGCCATACAAGGATTTTTAAAAGTTTCATTTACATAGTCAGCAAGACCCTGTGTAGCACGTCTTATTGTATATACATTAAGTCTGTAAGTACCTGCACCTATAACTCCTCGCAAACCTCCTGTGCCAAATTCAAGATTGCGATAAAATCTGTCCTTAATAGCTTCACTGTCATCTTTTATTGACTGAAGTTCTTTCTCAAGCTCAGGGTCAAGAACAGCTTTTTCGCACCAAAGATTATATAATGAAAGCTCATTATTCATAAAAAATTCCTCCAAACACAAAATAATGAAAAAACATAAACCTTAACATTCCTATTATATCATATTCTTTAATATTTGAAAAGATATTTAATGTAATATTTTAATAATTTTTTTATAAATTTAACCTTTTCTCACAAAACGAAGTTATATATCTTCTAAATTTTTCTTTTTTTATTAACTTTAGAGATGCGTTTTGATTTGATAGCAGAAAAAATTGATTTTGTTTCATATTGTTTATTTCCCTGATGATAATTATTATCAATTTGACAAAAATCATCATCTTCATCTGATACAGATTGAGAATTTTTCTTTTCCATAACAACAACAGGTCTTTGAGGCTCATCAGAAAATCCTTCAAAACTATCAGCAAAACCATCAACAGTGGAAGCAGATGGATATTCCTTTAATTTATGTATATCTGAATTTTTTATGTCAGACATAACTACAACAGGTTTTTGTGATTCTTCTGAAAAATCGTCAAATTCTGAATTAAAATCAATTTTTAAACTGTCTGCTGAAGGTACTTTATCTCCATATATTATATTATTGCTATTCTGTTTATCATTATTCTTTTTTACAATATTATTTTCATCAAATTCCTTTTTATTTATCTCTATTATTGAACATACAGACATCATATGCGAAGGGTCAGCAAATATAAAAGCATTGCTGTTTTCTTCACAATCATTTACTATATAGTCAATAAATTTCATATCAGGAAGGAATACACATTCATATTCATCAACGCATATTATTCTTTTTATATATGAAGCCCCTTCTGTTTTCATCAGAACAAAAGCATTGTATTCAGATAAATCATCATATGTTGAACACGCAGTGAAAACCCTGTCATCAGAAGAAAGAATAATTGTTACTTTCATTCCAAACTTATAAAAATTTTCTCCAAACATATGTTTTTTCATCTTTATGAAATCAACAGCTTTATTATATAAATCCATATTTTCCCTCCGATATAAACATCATAGATATTTATATTATAACTGAATTTTTGTGAAAAATCAATAGTTTTTATAAAAAAGAAAGTATATTATATGGTAAAATATGAAAAAGCGACAGTTTTTTTACATTATAAAGCATCATTACTATATTTGTGTGTTCTTTTTAAATACAGTATTTCATATACTTAAAAAAAATAATGTCTGGAGTGATTGTTCTTGAAAGAAAATTCTTTAATCAACGAAAATGGTATTGTAAG